>DASTOZ010000774.1:0-10286 GCA_035762365.1 Pyrinomonadaceae bacterium
CGCGAGTTCGTCTGGCATTTTCCCGTTTCATGTTGAAGCCAATCGCGTCACCAGCTTTGCTGCCGATCTTGGTGGCGTGCTCGAGTTCTATCCCACAAAGAAGATCGTCACTCGCTTCGACGCCGGCGACACGATCATTCATTTCGGACGTAGAACGACCAACGGGGTTGCGTTCAATCCAATCACGCAGACCGTCACGTTCATCCCCATAACCCAGCCCGCGAGAACTACGCACAACTTTCAGTTCACCGCGGGCGTCGGGTTCAGGTTCTGAACCGCGGAATTACACCGATAGTTATTGATCGGTCCGCTTCGGCGGATTGGCCGGTTTGCGAAACGCTGTGTCGGGAATGTCGACGTCAAACTTCACGTCGATCACACGCATCACGATATCGCCGTTGGCGACGTTGCTGGCTGAGCTCTTGAACGCAACCATCACCCCGTCGACGTTGCGATAGTCGCTGAATGTCTGTGTTTGAGGCAGCTCGAGGTTTGCGGTTTCGACAACGACCAGCGAGTCGCGTTTGAGCAGCAGGAACGATTTGGTCGAGATGTAATCCGTTACCGGCGTTCCTTTCTCCGGACGTTTCTCGACGACGTAAGCCTCTTCGTCGCCGACCTTGGCGATGCGCTTGACCGTGATCGTTTTGTAGTTTGTCTCCCAGTTGAGCACGTCGTAGAAATCCGCGCCGGTGCGAATGTCGTCGAGGCGCTTGCCGGAATACGTCTCGGGTGGACCAAAGCTCATCACTTCACCGCCGGCGGCGCCGTCGAAGAACGTGATGATCTGCGCTACCTTCTTGTCGAGCGCGGTGAACCACATGTCGCTGGCGGCGAGGTTCGGCGCGCGCGCGCTGATCGTGCCTCGTCCTTTCATGCCCTGGCTTTCGAGATCGACCTCGACAGTCGTCAACGACGATTTGTGCTTCCGCAGGTTTGCCTCACCACCGTAAGCTTCGATCACTTTCGCGATCAGTTCGTCGGCGGAAATCAATTTACTGGGCGCCGCTTCTGGAGGTGGATTTCCGAGCGAAATCTTCGTGACTTTCTCGAGCACGATATTGCCTTGTGGCTGCTCGAGAAACATTTCCGTTAGTGCCTCTTTGTCCTTCATCGGCCGGAACGTGACGAAGAACCCCGGCGGTGCGGGCTCCTCGAATTTGTAACGGCGGCCCCCAATGTTCTTCAGTGGATACGTCGGTTGGCCCGGCACGGTTAGCGTGAGTTTGTCGTCTTTCATGGCGACTTCGAAATTGACGCCCGCGGCCGCGAACCGGTAACTGCCGACTTCCATCTTCGGATCGCCGGCGGGTTCTGCGCTTTTCGCCGTCGACGACGCATTCCGGTCGCCGACGACGTTGGTCCAGATCGTATTCATGGCGTAAGCGCCAATCGGCGACGCGCTGACGTTGGTCAGCAGCACGAAGCCGAGTTTCTGGTCAGGCATCAACGCGACCTGTGAATTGAAACCGTCGATGTTGCCGCCGTGCTCGACGACCTTGTGACCGTTCCACTGTCGCAGGAACCAACCGAGACCGTAATCAACTGGACCGCCGATTTTCATCTGCGCGCGAGTCAGTTCCTCGAAACCTTTTTCCGAAACGAGCCGCTTACCGTTCACCATGCCGTTGTTGAGCATCAATCGCAGCCATTGGGCCATGTCGCGGGCGCTCGAGTTGATCGCTCCCGCAGGCGCTGCCGGCGCGATGTCGCGTTGCGGCAAACGGCGCGTGACTTTGGTCGACGGGTTGTAGTCGTAGCCCAGCGAGTAATCGCGTGCTTTTTGCATCGCTGCGGCGGACGTGTCGCTGTTGTTCATGCCGAGCGGTTTGAAAATGCGAGTCGCGATCAGTTTGTCCCACGTCGAGTTTTCCGCTTTGGCGACTGCTTCGCCGGCGGCGGTGTACATGATGTTCTGGTACTGAAACTTCTCGCCCAGTTTTGCTGTTGGTTTGGCCATTCCCGCGACGCGAATCAACTCTTCACGGTTGAGCACGCCGGTGACCATGGCAAAGTCCGTGCGGTTCAGGCCGGAACGATGCGACAGCAGATCGCGGATCGTGATCTTCGCAGCGGTTTCCTTATCGCGGAGTGTGAAGTAGGGCAGAAATTTCTTCGGCGAATCGTCGAGTGACAACTTGCCCGCGTCAGCGCTCATGACGGCGAGCATGCCGGTGAACGCTTTCGAAGCCGAGCCAATTGCGAAGCGCGTGTCGGGCGTGACGGGCAGTTTCTTGTCGATGTCTTTCTGGCCCAGACCTTTCAGGTAAATGATTTGATCGTCTTTGACGATAACAAGCGACATGCCTGGGATGCCGAGCTCTTTGCGTTTATCGTCGAGGGCTTTTTCAACCGCGGCGAGCGCGGCGCTGTAGTCCTGTGCAGTTGCAGTGGATGTCGCCTGTTGTGCTGCAACTGACGGAGGCAGTAACAGCGATGTAGAAAGGGCGAAACAGAGTACGAGGGCAGAAAGCAGGCGGGCGGAAGCCTTAAACCAAATCATTTTTATTTCCTAAGATCCGTGGTTTGTTAAAACACGGATCTTACGGATGCAGGCGGGATTCGGTTTCCGTCGACGAGCTTTAATCCACTATCCAGGTGTCGCCGCTATTGATCAACTTTTCGAGACTGCCGGGACCGGATTTGGCGACTGCGGCGTCGATCTGGTCGACCAGCATTTCCTCGTAAGTTGGACGCTCGATGGCACGGAAGATGCCGACGGGCTGCGGAAACTCCGGCTGCTCCATGCGCGCCAGCATGAACGCTACTGACGGATCTTGCAGGTAGATGTCGTGGACGAGGAGGTCGCTTTCGGTGATGCCGTTCTCGCCGATCGTCACGACTTCCGGATGCGCGCCGTTCATGCGGATGCCTTTGTTTCGTTCCTTGCCGAAAATCATCGGCTTGCCGTGTTCGAGATAAAGAACGCGGTCGGAGCGGACGGTGCGTTCCGCAAAGTAATCGAAGGCGCCGTCGTTGAAGATGTTGCAGTTCTGGTAGACCTCGATGAACGAGATGCCTTTGTGTTTCGCCGCTGCTTCGACCATGGCGCCGAGATGTTTGACGTCGATGTCGATTGAGCGTGCGACGAAGGTCGACTCACTGGCGATCGCGAGTGACAACGGATTGATCGGGTAATCGATCGTGCCGCTCGGCGTCGATTTCGTTCGCTTGCCGAACTCGGAAGTCGGGCTGTACTGGCCTTTCGTCAGACCGTAGATGCGGTTGTTGAAAAGGATGTAGTTGACGTCGAGGTTGCGACGGATCGCGTGGATGAAATGATTGCCGCCGATCGAGAGCGCGTCGCCGTCGCCGGTGATTACCCAGACACTCAGATCCGGATTCGCGCACTTGATTCCGGTCGCGATTGCGGGCGCGCGGCCGTGAATGCTATGGAAGCCGTACGTGTTCATGTAGTACGGGAAACGCGACGAGCAACCGATGCCGGAAACGAAAACGATCTTTTCGCGCGGGATGCCGAGTTCGGGCATCACTTTTTGAACGTTGTTGAGGATTGCGTAGTCGCCGCAGCCCGGGCACCAACGCACTTCCTGGTCGGAAACGAAATCAGCCTTCTTGAGTTGTCCCGGAGGCGGGGCGATTTTTCCCGACACGGACGACCCGGCGTCACTCTCCGCCGACACTGCCCGGTCGTTCATCAACGACTTATTCCCATTCCCACCATGTCCATTCATTTCTGTGCTCATCGTTACTCCTGAATCAATTCACTATTACTGACGGCTTCCTGCAACTCGATGTACTTCGCTCTGACGTACGGGTCTAGTTTGTCCGCAAAGCTTGCGTCGAGATTCTTGATCTTTATCAACTCCTGCACATCGGCGAGATCCTTCAAGCGGTCCGAAGCTGAAATTCCAGATGCGAGCTTCAACTCGATCAGCTTTTCCAGCGTCACGAAATTGATTCCGTCAATCCGTGTCGAGGCGGTTGCCGGATCGGGCATGCTCACGGGCTTGGGTTTTCCGTCGCCTGGATATTCACCGGTCGTCATCACTTCGATGCTGACGCCGTCCACCGTGGATCTGAGTCGTTTCTTTGCGCCTGGGGATGCCGGAGCGTAGCCTAACCCGATCAGCTCACTATGGAATTTCTCCAGGCCTTCAGGAGTCATTACCAGGTTTATGTCTTCTGTAAATCGCGGATAACCGTGGGCCAACAAAGCCGCTGCCCCGATTTCGGCATAATCGATGTCATGTGCAGCCAGATCGCTGGTCAGGCGCGAAAGAGTCTTGTTCAGTCTGCCTTCACCCATAAAATACCGACGTCCTTCCTCGAACATTTCGACGGGGCCGATATCGATGTTTGTTTGGGTGGGTGACTTGTTCAGCATTACAAATACTCTTCAACCTTCCGAACGATCTCGCGGATTTGGAACGGGCGGCCTTTCACTTTCGAGAAGGGAACGGCGTCGACCAAATATCGCGCGCGGACCATGGTGCAGAGCTGGCCGAGGTTCATTTCGGGAATGATCACGGTTTCGAACCCAGCAAGCACTTCACCCAGGTTACGCGGAAACGGGTTCAGGTGACGTAGATGCGCCGCCGAAACACTCTTTCCTTCACGCTGCATCTTTTCAACCGCCGAACTGATCGACCCGTACGTCGAACCCCATCCCAGCACCAGCACCTTGCCACTCTTCTCACCCATCACTTCGACGAGCGGGACGTCATTCACCGCGCGGTCGATTTTCTCCTGACGAAGTTTGACCATCAGGTGGTGGTTCTCAGGATCGTAGTTGACGTTGCCAGTGATGTGTTGCTTCTCGATGCCACCGATACGATGTTCGAGACCCGGCGTGCCGGGCAGCGCAAACGGACGCGCGAGTGTGGCCTCATCACGCGCGTACGGCATGAACGTCGCGGGATCGGTCGCGAAGTGCAACTCGATCTTCGGCAGCGAATCGATCGGCGGAATCGCCCACGGCTCAGCACCGTTCGCGAGATATCCATCGGAGAGATAAAAGACCGGCGACATGTACTTGAACGCCAGTCGCACGGCTTCGATCGCCATGTGGAAACAATCGGCAGGCGTCGCCGGCGCGACTACGATGGCCGGGCACTCACCGTTACGTCCCCAAACAGCCTGGAACAGATCGGCCTGCTCGGTTTTGGTCGGCAGTCCGGTCGAGGGTCCGCCACGCTGAACGTTGACGATCACGAGCGGCAACTCAGTCATCACGGCGAGACCAATCGCTTCCTGTTTCAGTGCGACGCCGGGACCGGAGGTTCCAGTCAGGCCAACGTGACCGGCGAAGCTCGCGCCAATCGCCGCACAAACCGCCGCGATCTCGTCTTCAGCCTGAAACGTCTTCACTCCGAAACTCTTATGACGCGACAACTCGTGCAGGATGTCCGACGCCGGAGTGATCGGATACGAACCATAAAACAACGGCCGGCCCGCGAGCTGCGAGGCGGCGATGAAACCGATCGCGGTCGCTTCGTTACCGGTGATCTTTCGATACTTCCCGGGAGCGATCTGCGCGCGCTTCACCGTGTAGTGCGTCGTGAAGACTTCCGTCGTATCGGCGAAGTTGTAACCAGTCTTCAGCGCGATCTCGTTGGCCTTCGCGAGTTCCGGGCTCTTGGCGAATTTCGATTGAATCCAGTTGAGCGTGTTGTCCATCGGCCGGTCATAAAGCCAGTAGAGCACGCCGAGAGCGAAGAAGTTTTTCGAACGATCGATCTCTTTGCGCGACAGTTCGACGTTGCCTTTCAACGCGTTCATGTTGAGCGTCGAGATCGGCAACTTGTGCACGCGATAGCCGGCGAGCGAATTGTCGTCGAGCGGGTTGGTCGCGTAGTTCGCGTACTTCAGATTTTCGGGTGTGAAGCCGTCAGTGTTGATGATCAGCGTGCCGCCTTCTTCGAGGTCCGGCAGGTTCACCTTCAACGCCGCAGGATTCATCGCGACCAGCACGTTGGGTTGATCGCCCGGGGTCTTGATGTCGGTGCTGGAGAAGTTGAGCTGGAACCCGCTCACGCCCGGCAAACTACCGGCAGGAGCGCGAATTTCGGCCGGAAAATCGGGTAGCGTCGAGATGTCGTTGCCGACGACTGCTGACGTATTGGTGAACTGAGTGCCGGTCAACTGCATGCCGTCGCCAGAGTCACCGGCGAAGCGGATCGTGACGGTTTCGACTTCCTCGAGGTGCTTTTCAACCGGTGTAACTGGGGGTTCGATAACAGTGCTCATTCGTTTATAGCCAGAACCTTTCGCAATTGTTTTTCGCCTCGGTCAAGCGAACATGAATTCTAACACGCTACGTGTTCGTGTGCAGGCCTTCTCTCGGTGTGACGTTCGTCACAGGTCCTTTTGATTCCCGGAAGTCACCTCGGCGTAGGGAGACATCGCGGCGAGCTTTTCAATGATTTCAGGAAGCACCCGCAAGGTGGTGTCGATGTCTTCATCGGTGTTGTATCTGCCCAACGAGAAACGGATCGAGCCTTGTGCGGCAGTGTAAGGAACATTCATCGCACGCAGCGTTGCGGACGATTCGTGCGTCGTCGAGTGACACGCCGAACCTGTCGAGACGCAGATGCCGAGTTGATCGAGATGCAGCAGGATGTTCTGACCTTCGACGTACTCGAAAGAGATGTTCGAGGTGTTTGGCAAACGGTTCGCGGCATCGCCATTGCGCCGAGCGTTCGGAATGTTTTCGAGAATTCCGTTCTCGAGCCGATCGCGCAGCCGGCGAATGCGTGAATGATCGTCGTCTGCAAGATCATCGCTCGCGAGTTTGCACGCGGCGCCGAGACCGACGATGTTCGGAACGGCGGAAGTTCCCGCGCGACGGCCCTGCTCCTGCGCCCCGCCAATAATGAACGACGGCAGCGAGACACCTTTGCGAATGTAGAGCGCGCCGATGCCTTGCGCCGCGTGCAGCTTGTGACCTGACAGCGCAAACAGATCCACATTCGTTAGATCGATCGGAACCTTGCCGACCGCTTGCACCCCGTCGACATGAAACAGCGCTTGCGATCGCTCTCGCACGATGCGGCCGATCTCGTTAACAGGAAACAGCACACCGGTCTCGTTGTTCGCGAGCATCACGGACACGATCGCTGTGTCGGGCCGCAGTGCTTCGCGCAAACCGTCGAGATCGATGTCGCCCCTTTCGTTCACGCCCACCCACGTGACTTCGTAACCTTCGCTTTCCAGTCCGCGACAAACGTTGCGCACCGCTTCATGTTCGACGAGCGTCGTCACGATGTGTTTCTTCGCCGGCTGCAACGCGAGCGCGCCGCGGATGGCCCAGTTGTCAGATTCGGAACCGCACGAAGTGAAGACGATCTCGCTCGTGTCGGCGGCGCCGATCAAGGTCGCGACCTGTTCGCGCGCCTGCTCGATCGCCTGTTTCATCGTTCGTCCGAGCGTGTGCGCCGAGGACGAGTTGCCGAAGAACTCGGTGAGGTACGGCAGCATCGCTTCGACTACTTCGGGCGCGACGCGCGTGGTGGCGTTGTTATCGAGATAGATCATGCGTTTCGAGTATCTCCTGAATTAGTTGATGACAGGATCCACAGCCGCCGCCGGCATTGCAGGCCATCGTCACTTCTCGCACGGTAGTCAGTCCGTGTTTCTGAATAGTATTTTCGATCGTTCGCTCTGAAACAAAGAAGCAGGTGCAGATGAGCGCTTCATCTCCGGCCCAATCGTCGCGCGCAGCGTCGCTGTATTCGCGAATCGCTGCCAGCAGCGCGTCGCACGCGAGTCCCGGACAATGTTCGTGGTTTCGACGGCTACCAACTAATGTGTCAGGTTCCTGCGCCACAGCGGCAGCTTCTGCGGTTGTGCATCGTAATATGCGCTCGGTCAGCAACGACGCCGATGCAACCAAAACATCGCATCCGGCAGCCCGGAAGCGCGCCTGCGACACGCGCTGCATTTCGTCAATCTGTATCGAGACCCGGGCGTGCCCGCCGCACATCAAAGAGGCTGCCCGTCCTGTGAAGCTTGGTTCATCCGCGTCGCCGACGTTCCGCGGGTTCAGGAAATGACTCAATACATCCGGCACCGTTAGCTGAAACTACCCGCCGCTCTTGCGTTTGTCAAAAACTCATCAAATCAGCTACGCTTCATTAACCAATGAATGAACTCAACGAACAACTGATTCTCGATAGTCTGCGACAGATCAAGGATCCGGATCTGCACAAAGATATCGTCACCCTGGGCTTCATCCGCGACCTGAAAATCGACGGCGGAAACGTTTCTTTTCGCATCGTTCTGACGACGCCCGCCTGTCCCGTGAAAGCTGAGATGGAATCAGCGGCGCGCGAGATCGTCGGTGGATTGCCTGGCGTGGCGTCGGTGAACGTCACGATGGACGCGGAAGTGCCGAAAGGCCGCGGACTCGGCGAGAAACTGGTGATCGAAGGCGTGCGAAATATCGTCGCGGTGTCGTCTGGCAAAGGCGGTGTCGGAAAGTCGACCGTCGCCGTGAACCTGGCCGTCTCACTCGCGCTCGACGGTGCGCGCGTCGGATTGATGGACGCGGACGTTTATGGTCCAAACATTCCGATCATGCTGGGCGCCAGTAACGCGCGGCCGGAAGTCGACGTCAACAAGCTTATTCCGATCGAGGCTTTCGGCGTGAAGTTCATGTCGATGGCGCTTTTGCAGCCGGGCGACAAGCCGATGATCGTGCGCGGGCCGATCCTGCACGGCCTGGTGAAGCAGTTTCTCTCGGACGTGAAGTGGGGCGAGCTCGATTACCTTATCGTCGACATGCCGCCCGGAACAGGCGACGTGCAGTTGTCGCTGGCGCAGCTCGTTCCCGTGCAAGGCGCGGTGCTGGTTACGACGCCGCAGGAAGTCGCGATTGCCGATGTGCGCCGCGCGTTGCGGATGTTTGAAACCGTGGCGATCCCGGTGCTCGGAATCGTCGAAAACATGAGCTACTTCATCGCGCCGGACACCGGTACGCGTTACAACATCTTTGGCGAAGGCGGCGGCGAACGACTCGCCAATGCCTATCACGTGCCTTTCCTCGGCGCGGTGCCGCTGGGCATCGACGTGCGCGAAGGTGGAGACAAGGGCGTGCCCGTCGTGGTCAGCCAACCCGACTCACCGCAGGCCCAGGCGTTTCGTCACGTGTCGGAGGAAATAGCGCGTCAGATCTCGATCGAGGCGATGAAGCCTGAACTTGTCGTTTTAGGCAAAGGGCAATAAGATAGCCGTGGCCTTGGGGCTTTGGTTTTGGGTCTTTGATTTTTGTACTTTGATCTTTGGAGTTTGGAGTAACGAAAAGACCAAAGACCAAAACCCCAAGACCAACCTAAGGCAGATCGATATTAGAGAGGATTCATAAAGAAATGTCAGCAACCACAGCGCCCACCGTTCAACTGAATGTGACGGAATCGGCCGCAACAGAAATCAAGAAGTTCATGGCCGGCGAGGAAGGCCTACCTGAAACCTCAGGACTCCGCGTGCGCGTGGTGCCGGGCGGATGCTCCGGCTTCCAATACAGCCTGAACATCGAAGAGCAATCGCGCGAAGGCGACTTCGTTATGGACGAGAAAGGCGTGCGCATGTTTATCGATATGTTCAGCGCGCAATACCTGAATGGGGTCGAGATCGACTACGTTAGCGGCGTGATGGGCTCAGGGTTCACGTTTAAGAACCCGAATGCGACCGGCAGTTGCGGTTGCGGCTCTTCGTTCACCGCGTAAGCAACGGGTGTAATCAAGATACCGAGACGGGAGACGGGAGCAATCCTGTCTCCTGTTTCTATTTCAGATCACAAAGGGAACAACCGAACATGCCTAAGATCAATGCTGAAACTGCCACTGGTCCCATCGACATCGACGCGCCGGAGGGGAAGAAACTGGTACTCGTGCTGGAAGACGCCGGTATCGATATTCTGCACCGGTGTGGGGGAAACGCTCGTTGCACCACTTGCCGGGTTGAGGTGCTCGCCGGCGAGCCGGGTCCGATGGGCGATCTGGAACGCAATCGTCTCGCGATGGAGTCGGAGCTTGCGCCGAACGTGCGGCTTTCGTGCCAGATTCGGGTCAGCAGCGATCTGAAAGTCCGGGTTATCAATCAGGTCAGCACCCGCGGGATGGACGCCGGTCCAAGACCATTGGACGAATAACCTTGGCCTCTGGCGGACCACGTTGAAAAGGTGTAATCTTCGCGCGGTAATAACCAAGACAGCACGGAGGACGTATGCTAATTGAGTCAACTGCTCATCTCCCCATCAGTCTGGCTATGTTTCAAGAGCTTTTTCACCCGCCGAATTCAGAAGCCTTCATGCGAATCTTCTTCCG
>DASTOZ010000775.1:0-15139 GCA_035762365.1 Pyrinomonadaceae bacterium
GCCGGGATCTATGCGCTCATGGCGCTCGGCCTCAACGTCATCTGGGGCATGGCCGGGCTCGTCAACCTCGGCCTCGTCGGCTTCTTCGCCGTGGGTGCCTACACCTCCGCCCTTCTCACAGTGAAACTGGGGCTGCCGATCGCCGTCGGCATGATCGCCGCGACGATCATGGGCGGCATCGTCGGCGTGCTCGTCTCGCTCGTGACGGCCCGGCTGCGCGGCGATTATCTGGCGATCGTCACACTTGGTTTCGCCGAGATCATTCGCATCATCATCCTGAACATCGATCGCGTCGGTGGCGCAACCGGTTTCCGCGGCGCGGTGGCCCCTTGGGACGGCCGCCCGATCATTCCGCTGTATGCCAACTTCATCTGGATCGGCGGCTTTGCTGTCATCACGATCGTCGTCGTCTACAACATCGTCCGTTCCGACATTGGGCGTGCTCTGATCTCGATTCGCGAAGACGAGCTCGCCGCCGAAGCGATGGGCATCAACACGACGCGTTACAAGGTGCTGTCCTTTGTTATTAGCTCGGCATTCGCCGGCATCGCGGGCGCGCTGTTCGGTAATTACCGCCAGTTTCTGCACACGAACGATTTTCAGTTTATCCGCTCGATCGAGATCATCATCATGATCGTGCTCGGCGGAATGGGATCGATCACGGGCGCCGTGCTGGGCGCGATCGTGATCACGATCCTGCCCGAGTTGCTGCGCCAGTTGCCGGGCAACCTGATCCACTATCGCCTGGTTATTTATTCAGCGTTGCTGGTCGTGATTATGTTGACGCGGCCACAGGGCGTGATGGGCGCGCGCGAGTTTGGAATTCCGTGGTTGAAGCGATCGCAGAAACGACCCGAAGGCGATAAACCCGCAGGCGAAAAAGGCGTGCCGATAACACAAGAGGCGCAAAAGTAAAGACCCCAAAAGGCACAGTAAGACGTAATCATGGCGGAAACGAAGACGACAACAAACGGCGGCGATCATCCACTCAAGACCAGGAAGTGCACGATTCGTTTCGGCGGTCTCGTCGCCGTCAACGAGCTCGACATGAACGTGCGCGAGGGAGAAATTTACGGACTCATCGGTCCGAACGGCGCCGGAAAGACCACGATCTTCAATCTGCTGACCGGCGTCTACGCGCCAACTTCTGGCGAGCTTTACTTCCAGGGCGAACGCATCGATGGGCTCAAGCCTTATGAGATCTCGCGGCGTGGCGTGTCGCGCACGTTTCAGAACATCAGACTCTTTCCCAGCATGTCGGTGCTCGAGAACGTCATGACTGCCTGTCATCGACACGCGAAACAAAACCTGCTCGACGCCGTGCTGCGACTGCCGCGATTCGAACGCGACGAACGCGAACATCGTGAGTTTGCGATGGAGTTGCTGGAAATATTTGACCTTGCGCGTTTTAAAGATGAAGGCGGAACGAGTTTGCCCTACGGTTCGCAGCGCCGCCTCGAGATCGTGCGAGCGCTCGCGACCAGGCCCAAGTTGCTGCTGCTCGACGAGCCCGCTGCGGGTATGAACCCGTCGGAGCAGGAAGACCTGATGAACCTGATCAAGCAGATCCGCGACCGTTTCGGACTCACGATCCTGCTCGTCGAACACAACATGAAAGTCGTCATGGGCGTGTGCGAAAGAATTCAGGTAGTCGACTACGGCAAGTCGATCGCGCTCGGCCTGCCCGAAGAAATCAAAAACGATCCGAAAGTTATCGAAGCCTATTTGGGAGACTGATCGGTGTTAACACTCGAAAACGTCTCGGTAAACTATGGCGCGATTGAAGCCCTGACCGGCATATCGATGCGCGTCGAACAAGGCGAAGTCGTCACATTGATCGGCGCAAACGGCGCCGGGAAGACGACGACGCTCCGCACAATCACGGGACTGCTTCAACCCCGCCAAGGTCGCGTAGTTTTTGAAGGCGAAGACATCAGCGCGAAACCGACGCACAAACTGGTCGCGCGCGGGATCTCGATGTCGCCCGAAGGACGCGGCGTGTTCGCGAACTTGTCCGTCCGCGAGAATCTTCAGATGGGGGCGTACCTGAAGAAAAACAAGACCGAGATTGCCGCCGACATGAATCGCGCGTTCACGATGTTTCCTCGTTTGAAGGAACGTGAATCGCAAAAAGCCGGAACGCTCTCGGGCGGCGAGCAGCAGATGCTCGCGATCGGACGCGCGTTGATGTCAAACCCGCGGCTATTGCTGCTCGACGAACCGTCGTTGGGTCTCGCACCGCTCGTGGTCCACACGATCTTCGAAGCAATCGACGAGATCAAAAGTAAAGGCACGACGATTCTGCTGGTCGAGCAGAACGCGCATGCCGCGCTGGGCCATTCCGATCGCGCTTATGTGCTGGAAACGGGAAGAATCGTGATGGAAGGCCCATCGAAGGACCTCGCCAACGATCCCAGGATCAAAGAAGCTTACCTTGGTGAGTAGACCACGCGTTAGTAGCCAGTCAATTTCGACAGCCCCGCGGCCGCAGCACACGACTCTACACCTGCAAAAGATAATTCTCCCTGTCGTGCTCGTCCTGCTGGCACTCGCATTTTCGTGCTCGCGGAAGGCTATCGAAGCCACGCGCGAGGAGCCGGACCGCAGCAGGATCAAGATCGGCTACTTCGGCGATCTTAGTGGTCCAACTTTCAATTTCGGACAGTCAGCCATGAACGGCGTCCTCATGGCCGCAGATCAAATCAACCAGGGCGGCGGTATCAACGGCCGTCGCATCGACGTCGTGATCACCGACGACAAGGGCAGTCCCGAGGAAGCAGCGCGACTTACCGCGCAACTGATCGATAAAGACAAAGTGGTGGCGATCATCGCCGGCGGCACTTCGGGAAATAGTCGCGCGGCGGCGCCACGCGCGCAATCGTCTCACGTGCCGTTGATCTCGCCGTCTGCCACGGATCCGGCCGTGACGCTCGTCGGCGATTACATCTTTCGCGCCTGTTTTGCCGACGAGTTTCAAGGCGAGGTCATGGCCAACTTCGCTTTCAACACGTTGAAGGCGCAGAAGGCGGCGGTCCTTTTCGACTTCAACTCGCCGTACGGACGTGGTCTCACAAACTTCTTCGAGTCGAGCTTCAAACGCCTCGGCGGGCAGATCGTCAGCGAACAGTCGTACATGCAGGGCGACGATGATTTCAAAGGGCAGTTGAGCTCGATTCGCTCGTCTGAACCGGACGTGATCTACATTCCCGGCTACTACGGCGACGTCACGCTGATCGCCAAACAGGCGCGCCAGCTTGGACTGACGCAGACGCTGCTCGGAGGTGATGGTTGGGACGCGCCGGAACTCTGGCAATTGGGAGGCGACGCGCTGAACGGTTCCTTCATCTCGACGCACTACTCAGTCGACGATCCCTCACCGGCGATCCGCTCGTTCGTCGATGAGTACATGCGACGTTACGGCAACCTGGCGCCTGACGCGCATGCGGCGCTCGCTTACGACGCGGCGCGAATCCTGTTCGATGCGATTACTCGTGCGGGTACGACTGAAGGTCCGAAGCTGCGGGACGCGCTCGCGCAAACAAAAGACTTCAACGGCGTGACCGGGATGATCAGCATGGACTCACATCGCAATGCCGTGAAACCCGCCGTGGTTTTGAAGTTGGAAGACGTGAAGTTCATCTATCAGGAGACGATTCAGCCAACCCGGAACGCGCCCGCGCCAGCGACTCCTTCACCCTCGCCCTCGCCGTCCCGCCGATCTGCGCCTTCGCGTTGAGTGTTTGTTCTAAAGACAGCGCCTGATAGACGTCGGTGTCGATGAGCGTGGAGAACTTCTGTAACTCCTCGAGTTTCATTTCTTCAATCTGCGTGGCTGAATCGATTGCGCGCATCACGACTCTGCCGACGATTTCGTGCGCATCGCGAAACGGCATTCCTTTACGGACGAGATAGTCGGCTAGTTCAGTCGCATTCATGTAACCACCTAACGCCACCTCGTTGACACGGATGTTCATAAACACCGTGCTCGTCACTTGCAGCGACGACGTCACGGTGTCGAACGCATCAAACACCGCTTCCTTGTCTTCCTGCATGTCTTTGTTGTAAGCGAGCGGCAGGCCTTTCATCGTCGTCAGCAGCCCGATCAGGTCACCAAACACGCGCCCCGCTTTCCCGCGGACGAGTTCCATCGAATCGGGGTTCTTCTTCTGCGGCATCAGACTCGATCCGGTGGCGATCGCGTCACCCAACTCGAAAAACGCAAACTCGCTGGTCGCATAAAGAATGACGTCTTCCGCGAGGCGCGACAGGTGGACCATGATCAACGAACACGCACCGAGAAACTCGACGCAGAAGTCGCGATCGCTCACGGCGTCGAGACTGTTTCTCGACGCACGCTCAAATCCGAGCGACTTCGCCAACGCTTCGCGATCGATCGGAAATGATGTGCCCGCCAGCGCCGCGGATCCCAGCGGCATGATGTTCACTCGCTTTCGAGTGTCGGTCAGCCGCTGGCGATCGCGCGTCAGCATTTCGAAGTACGCCAGACACCAGTGAGCAAGCAACACCGGCTGTGCCCGTTGAAGGTGCGTGTATCCGGGAATCACGGCTTCGCCGTTCGACTCCGCGAAGTCGAGCAAGGCGGATTGCGTGAGACGCAGCGTCGCGTCGAGATGATCGATCGCCTCACGCATCCACAGTCGAAAATCCGTCGCGACTTGATCGTTGCGACTGCGCCCCGTGTGCAGCTTGCGACCAGCGTCGCCAATCAACTCGACGAGGCGTGCTTCCACAAACGAGTGAACGTCTTCCGCCGGAGCTTCGTCAGGACAACCATTCTTGAGGATAGTCTCGAGGCCCTCACGGATCCGCGTTCCCTCTTCAACACTGATCACGTTCGCATTCACGAGCGCCAGGCTGTACGCGATGCTCGCGGTGACGTCAGCCTCGAAGAGCCGCCGATCGAAGCGAAAGGAATTGTTGAAGGCCGCAAAGCCCGGGTCAGTTTTGCCTGTGAATCTCCCACCCCACATAAATCAAAGGTCTCCTTGACCACATCCAACTCGCGTGCTAGTTTATGCATCTATGCAGCGATTATGCAAGCTAACTGCATAAGAGACGTATGAATAAGCGCGAGCGTCAGCAGAAGATATTGAGCCTGATTCAGGCCCGGCCCATCGGCACGCAGGAAGATTTGCGTGCGCTGCTTGAACGGGTCGGCGTGCCGGCGACGCAGTCGAGCGTGTCTCGCGACCTTGAAGAGCTGGGCGTCGTCAAGCATCACGGGCACTACACTCTGCCGCGAACGAACGGCGCCGCCGCGCGCGGCCTGCTGAGTTTAGACCACGCAGGCGAGAGTTTGGTAATTGCCCGCACTGTGCCGGGACTCGCATCTGCGGTCGCGGTTGAGATCGATGCGGCGGCGATTCCCGAGATCGTCGGGACGATTGCGGGTGAAGACACGATATTCATTGCAGTACGAGACCAGAAAGCAGTGTTCAAGAAAGTCTGGAAGCTGTTTGGGAACACGGATGAAAACAATTAAGAAAATAGTTTTGGCTTATTCGGGCGGGCTCGATACGTCGGTCATGCTTCGCTGGCTCAAAGAGCACTACAACTGCGAGGTCGTTTGCTATTGCGCCGACGTGGGCCAGGGCGCCGAGCTGTCGGGTCTCGAGGAAAAGGCACACGCGACGGGTGCGTCGAAGCTCTACGTCGAAGATCTGCGCGAGGAGTTTGTGCGCAACTACGTCTGGACCGCCGTCAAAGCGAACGCGGTTTACGAAGGCGTTTACCTGATGGGCACTTCTCTTGCTCGCCCGGTGATCGCGAAGCGGCAGATCGAGATTGCGCAACGCGAAGGCGCGGACGCAGTGGCGCATGGCGCGACCGGCAAAGGCAACGACCAGGTCCGGTTCGAATTGACTTACTACGCGTTGCAGCCGGACATCAAGGTGATCGCGCCGTGGCGCGAGTGGGAATTCAAGGGACGCGCTGATTTGATCGCGTACGCGAAACAGCACGGCATTCCGGTGACCGCGACGGCTGAGAAACCGTACTCGACCGATGCCAACTTGATGCACATCTCGTACGAGGGCGGGATTCTCGAAGACCCGTGGGCCGAACCGCCGGAGAATATTTTTCAACTGACGCGCTCGCCCGAGAGCGCGAGTGCCGAAGCCCAGTACGTCGAGATCTTGTTCGACAAAGGCGAGCCGGTGGCGATCGACGGACGTCCGCTCGATCCGGTTGCGTTGCTCGAGACGCTGAACAAACTCGGCGGCGCGCACGGCATTGGCCGGGTCGACCTCGTCGAGAATCGTTTCGTGGGGATGAAGTCTCGAGGCGTTTACGAAACGCCCGGCGTCACGATCCTGCATGCAGCGCATCGCGCGCTCGAGTCGATCACGCTCGATCGGGAAGTGATGCACTTGCGTGATTCGCTCGGGGTGAAGTTTGCCGAGAGCGTTTACTACGGTTTCTGGTTTGCGCCGGAGTTCAAGCTGATGCGCAAGATGATCGACGAGACGCAAGTCAGGGTCAGCGGCGACGTTCGTCTCAAGCTGTATCGCGGAAACGCGATCGTCGTCGGACGTCGTTCGCCGAATTCGCTGTACGACGAGAACATCGCGACGTTCGAGGCGGACACGGTTTACAACCAGCGCGATGCCGAAGGGTTCATCAAGCTGAACGCGTTACGACTGCGGCTCGGAAGGGGGCAAGGACAATGAACATAACCGTTCTGGACGTAGACAAGATCGGATCGGCGACGTCGCCGCTCGGCTTGTCAAAGACTGTGGGCATCGTGACCTCGTCGCCGTCGCCGCAGGCCGGAGATGTTGTTGTCGTGCGCGCGCTGACGGACAGCGCGACCTACAACATGCTCGAGTTGCCGACCGGACGTTTGGCGAAGATCAATCCCGGCGACTTGCTGATCGGCGTGCTCGGCCGCCGACGGGCGTTGAAAGGGTTTGTCGGCGACGTCCCCGCTTCGGTGAACGCGGGGGACGAGTTGCACCTGCTCAACATGGGCGGAGTGATTGGTTGTTGCACGGGCCATCACTCGAGTCTTGGCGATGCGATCAAGTTGGAAGTGAAAGGTTTCGTGTGCGACGAAGACGGTCGCGTGCTGAACATTGCGAATGCGGCGTT
The DNA here is from genome assembly GCA_035762365.1 of Pyrinomonadaceae bacterium. Taxonomy (GTDB): domain Bacteria; phylum Acidobacteriota; class Blastocatellia; order Pyrinomonadales; family Pyrinomonadaceae; genus PSRF01. Next base: position 7,111 of record DASTOZ010000775.1, read on the forward strand.
GCCGTTGCGCGCGCGCCTCGGCGAGACAGCGCCGATCGTGATGATCGCCGGCACCAGCATGAACAGCGGCAAGACGTACGCGGCGACTGAGCTGATCAAACAAGCGACGCGCGCGGGGTTGAAAGTTGCAGCCGCGAAGCTGTCGGGAGTGGCATGTCTGCGCGACACCTTGAACATGGCCGACCATGGCGCGGTCGCAACTGCCAGTTTTCTCGATTGCGGTCTGCCGTCTACTGTCGACGTCGCGGATCTCGCGCCGATGGCGAAAGCCATAATCGCACGATTGAATGAGGTCGCGCCGGACTTGATCGTGATCGAGTTGGGGGACGGAATTCTCGGCGGTTATTCGGTCGACACTGTGTTCGCTGATGCGGAGTTGCTTCAGGCGACCGCGGCGTTGGTGTTCTGTGCGTCTGACTACGTCGGTGCGTGGGGCGGCATCGAGTTGCTGCGGCAGCGTGGCGTCGAGGTCGACGTGGTTTCCGGTTCGGTGACAGACTCCCGGATGGGTGGCGAGTACATCACGTCGCAATTCAATGTGCCGGCGGCAAACGCGCGACGCGAAGGCGAGACGTTGTTCGAGTTGGTTATGGCAAAGGTCCAGGCGACTGTTAGCGTTTAATGATGAATAAGATTCGTGTTGCGATCTATGGCGGTTCAGGTTACGGCGGCTCGGAGTTGCTGCGGATACTGCTGTTTCATCCGAACGTCGAGCTGGTGTTCGTCACCGCGAACGAACACGCCGGCAAGCCCGTCGGCGAAGTGCACCGGAATCTGAACGGCCTGACTGACCTGAGTTTTGTGACGGCGCCGGAAAGCATCGATAACGTCGATTGCGTTTTCCTCGCGCTCCCGCACGGGCAGGCGATGGACATCGTCCCGCGCCTGCCCGGTGAAACCAAAGCGATCGATTTGTCCGGCGATTTTCGACTCCGCGACCAGGCGGTGTTCGAGAAGCACTACCAGCAACCGCACACCGCGATGCAATCGCAGGCCGAGTTTGTCTATGGCCTCACGGAAACGAACCGCGAGGCGATCAGGAATGCGCGACTGATTGCGAACCCCGGCTGCTTTGCGACCGCGACGTTGCTGGGCCTGGCGCCGCTGGTCGCGAATGGCGTGCTAAGCGGTCGCGTGATCGTCGACGCGAAGACCGGCTCATCCGGCTCAGGCGCGAAAGCTGCGGCCAATACGCATCACCCGCAGCGAATGAATTCGTTCTACGCGTACAAGCCGTTCACACATCAGCACGTGCCGGAGATCGAACAGGAGCTCGAACACGTCGGCGACTGGACCAACGAGCTCGTCTTCATGACACATTCGCTGCCGGTTTCGCGTGGGATCTTCGCTTCGATCTATGTGCAGACCAAAACGCATCTCACTGAAGATCACTTGCGCGAGATGTTCGCCGAGTATTATCGCGATTCCTTTTTTGTGCGGCTCGTGAACGGTTCACCCGACATCAACTGGGTCAAGACGACGAATTTCTGCGACCTCGGATTTGCCTTGCGCGCAGACTCCGCAGTCGTCTTCTCCGCGATCGACAACCTCGTGAAGGGCGCTGCCGGACAAGCGGTGCAGAACATGAACCTGATGTTCGGTCTCGACGAAAAGACCGGCCTGTTGCTGGTGGGAACAAACCCGTGAAATCTGTGTTCGCAACCGAAGATCAATATCAACTCGCGACGTACAAGAAGATGCCGATCGCCGCTGAACGTGGCGACGGCGTCTGGCTCTACAGCAGCGAGGGCGAACGGTATCTCGATCTGTACGGCGGGCATGCTGTCGCCGGCGCCGGCCACTGTCATCCACACGTGGTCCAGGCCATTCGCGAGCAAGCAGAGAAGTTGTTGTTCTATTCCAATCTCGTCTACTCAGACGCACGAGCGCGGGCAGCCGAACAACTGATCGCGATCGCTCCCGCGGCGCTGACGAAAGCGTTCTTCTGCAATTCCGGCACGGAAGCTAATGAAAACGCGATGCGCATGGCACGCATGGCCACCGGACGCGAAAACATCATCACGTTTGGTGGCGGCTTTCACGGTCGCACCGCGGACTCGATTAGCGCGACCTTCCTCGGCAAGTACCGCGAACTCGGAAAACCAAACGTTCCCGGACATTTGCAGGCGACGTTTGGCGACGCCGAATCGGTGCGCGCGCTCATTGACGAGAATGTTGCCGCGATAATGCTCGAGCCGATTCAGTCGATGGCCGGCGTCCGCATGGCCCAACCGGAGTTCTATCGCGAATTGCGCGAGCTGTGCGACGACAACGGGGTCGTGCTTATTTACGACGAGGTGCAAACCGGCGTTGGTCGCACCGGCGAGTGGTTCTTCGCGGATAGCGCAGCAGGCGACGGCGTTGTGCCTGACGTCGTCACGCTCGCGAAGGCGCTCGGCAGCGGCGTGCCCGTCGGTGCGTGTTTGGTTACGGAAGCGATCAGTTCCCACATCAAAGAGAACGATCTCGGCACGACGTTCGGCGGTGGCATGTTGGCGATGGCGGCTGTCACAGCGACGTTGGAAGCAATTCAGAACGATCGCATGCTCGCGAACGTCAAAACAGTTGAAGCGCACCTGCGCGAGCAGTTACGCGAGATCGAACAAGTCGTTGCCGTCCGCGGCGCCGGGTTCCTGCTGGGAATCGAGTTCAGCGACAAAGCCGCACCGATTCACAAAGCGTTGCTCGAACGAAAGATCATCACCGGTACGTCAAGTGATGCGAACGTGTTGCGGTTGCTGCCGCCGCTGTGTCTCGGCATTGACCACGTCGATGTGTTTGTATCTGAACTAAGAGCGATATGCACTTCCTGAGCACGAAAGATTTCGATCTCAACGCGCTGATCGAATCGGCGTTGCGCTTCAAGCGCGGCGACGATCGCTCGCAGCCGCTCGCGGGAAAATCAGTGGCGCTGGTGTTCTTCAATCCCAGCCTGCGTACGCGGGCGTCGATGCAGGTCGGCATCTATCAACTCGGCGGGAATGCAGTCGTGCTCGAACCCGGCGGTACGAGCTGGACGCTCGAGCATCGCGCGGGCGTGGTGATGGACGGCGACAAGACCGAGCACGTCGCCGAGTTTGTTCGCGTGCTCGAACGATACTGTGCCGCGATCGGCGTGCGTGCCTTCGCGGCGTTGAAAGACTGGCCGGAAGAACGGACCGATCCGATTCTGAATTCGTTCGCGAAGTATGCGTCAGTGCCGATCATCAACCTCGAATCGGCGATGCATCATCCCTGCCAGTCACTCGCGGACATGATGACCATTCGCGAGAAGCTCGGCGAGGGACGCAAGCGCGTCGTGCTGACCTGGGCATGGCACCCGAAGCTGCTCCCGATGGCCGTGCCGAACAGTTTCGCGCTCGCGGCTTCGCAGATGGGCCACGACCTCGTGATCGCGCATCCGCCGGGTTACGACCTCGACGAAGAGCTGATCGAGACGTCGCGCCAACTGGCTGCTGACGCCGGTGGAAGCGTGAAGATCACGAACGACATGGACGCGGCTTTCACCGGCGCAGAAGTGATTTACGCGAAGAGCTGGGGCGCAAAACAGTTTTACGGACGCGACGAACAGGACACGATCACGCGCGCGCAGTATCGCAACAAGTGGATCGTCAACGAGCGTCGTATGGGCCAAACGGACGACGCGATCTTCATGCACTGTCTTCCGGTGCGCAGGAACGTGATCGTCACGGACGGCGTCATCGATTCGCGCGCGTCAGTGGTGATCGACGAAGCCGAGAACCGGTTACACGCGCAGAAGGCAGTGATGGCCAAGCTTTGTGCTTAGTGTTTTGTACTTTGTGCTCGAGTTTAGCTCAAAGCACAAAGCACTGGAACGAGCAATGACAGAAACAAACACAAACGTGGACAACCAGTTACGTCTCGATCTCTTGCGTGAAGCGCTGCCCTACATTCAGCGCTTCCAGGGCCACACGTTTGTCGTGAAGCTTTCCGGAAAGGTCACGGAGGATCGGGAAAACCTCACGTCACTCGCCGAAGAGCTTGCGCTACTGCACCAGGTGGGCATTCGGATCTGCGTCGTTCACGGCGGTGGCAAACAACTGAGCGAACTCGCGACCAAGCTCGGCGTCGAACAGACGATCATCGAAGGTCGTCGCGTGACCGATGACGCGACGCTCGAGATGGCGAAGATGATCTTCGCCGGTAAAATCAACACTGACATTCTGGCAGCGCTCCGCCAGCGCAGCATCGAGGCCGTCGGTTTGTCAGGTGTGGACGGCAACATCGTTCACGCCGAACGGCGTCCGCCGAAAGAGATCGTCAATCGCGAGACTGGCGCGCGCGACAAAATCGATTTCGGACACGTAGGCGACGTCGTGCAGATCAACTCACGACTGCTGACGGTTCTGCTCGACCACGGTTACCTGCCCGTCATTTCTTCGCTCGGCGCAGACGACGAAGGCATGGTCTTCAACATCAACGCCGACACGATCGCCGCTGAGATTGCGGTCCAACTCAAGGCCGAGAAGTTGATCCTGCTCAGCGACGTCGACGGCATCTACCTGACACCCGGCGACCCGCAGACAAAGCTCTCGCGTCTAACCGCCGCCGACACTGACCAACTGATCAGCAGCGGCGCCGCCACCGGCGGCATGATTCCGAAACTTCAGAACATAGCTACGCTGTTGCGCCGCGGCGTCCACAGCGCTCACATCATCAGCGGCTCGAAACGCAACGCCCTCCTATCCGAAGTCTTCACCGACAAAGGCACCGGAACGATGATCGTCGCTTAATCCGTGTTCCCCAAAACGCGGATTCACCCGAGCGGCGATTGCGGCAAGAACCGATCGCGATCGAACGGTGGCTCTTCGTGCTCGGGCATCGGATCGTCCGGCCAGTCTTGCGCCCATCGCCTGCGGTGCTCGTCGTCGGCGTAGTACTTCAGATACGTTTGATTGTCCGTATCGCTGCCGCTGCCGGTGAGGTCGATCATGTACGCGTAGCTCGGGTTCTCCGGAAAAAGGACCGCTTCTTCGCGCAAACCATCGGCATACAGGTAACAGTAGAGCTCGCGGTCCGTCAGATGATTCGTGTGCAACACGTACGCGCCGAGCGACGCCATTCGCTCCACGATCTCTCTTAACTTGGCCGTGAGCGATGCTTCGTCGAGTAGGTCCGGCGGCGGTATCTCGAGTCCCGAGTTTTCGAGCAGACGAAAGAGACTGATCGGCTCAGTAGTTTCATACTCGAGCACTTGCCGCAGAAACTCTTCCTCCAGGTCGGCGGGCATCGACTCGAGCGAGATCGCGCTGCCGCCTAGTTTCTCGAGTTCCTGACGCAGCTTGGCGATGCGTTCTTCCTGATCGGGTTCGTCCGCGAATTGAATCGTTGTCATTCCTGGCTCCTTAGAATCGAGAGGTTAAGGACAGGCGCGCCTGGAGGCGATGAGGCCCTCCGTCCGATTAATTTTTGTGTGGGTGAGCGCGCATTGAAGCGCAAGTGCGACAAAAAGTAAAGCGCACCTCAAGCAGAACGTTTCGCAGCCGGTGACGGCGCGGTGAACGTCGCGAGATCGCTCAATCCCATGCTCGCTTCGATCTCCTGCATTCGCGCGACCGCGGATTCGAACCCTTCCGTGTCGCCGAAGTGTTCCATTTCGATCTCTTCAAACTTCGCCCCCATTTCGTCGAGCTCCGATTCTCCGAGCGACGACTTCCACGCCGGAAACACGATCGTGTCTTCGATCGCGGAGTGATACTCGTACATGCGCGCAAACGATTCCAAAGCCGTGACGAGCGTGCTCGTGTCGTTGGAGGGTATGCGATCTCCCTTTGTTACCGACAGGACGTAATCGGTGATTTCGCGCCCGCGTGCGTGCTGAAGGATAAGCACGTCGACGTACGCGTCGGCCGCACTGCGAAACTTCTTGACCAGCGGAAGTATGAATTCTTCTTCCAGTTTTTTCTCGTGATAGTCTTCGCCGAAAACACGAAACAGCAGCGCGGTCTTTTCCAGCACGTCCGGCGTGATCGAATTCGGATCCTGGCGCAATCGCGTAGCGGCCTCACGATACACGATCAACGCTCGGCGCATCACGCCGTGTTCGCGCATCAAATCTTCAGTGGCCGTGACGTCGGGCGGACCGAGTTCGCCTGCTGTTGGTTCACCCTGATTGCCGGCACTGCTTGACTGGTTCGATCCGCGGCGGCAACCAACCAGCAAAGCGCCCGCGCCGGCGAGTGAAATCCCCGCCAGCAGTTCTCTTCGTGTCTTGTTCAACTGTTTCTCCTAATCCGTGTTTCTTAAAGACGGCTTTGATATTACACTAACCAAAATCTCAAATGGACAACGAAGTCATCGCACGCCGGTTCTATCGTCTCGCTGCCTTGATGGAGCTGCGCGGCGACGATCCGTTTCGCTGGCGCTCGTACCGCAACGCCGCGGAAGCGATCGAGGTCTGGCCTACGCCTTTGAAGGAGATCGCCGAAAAGGAAGGCGTCGCTGGATTGCAGGAGATCCCCGGCGTCGGCAAAGCAATTGCCGGTAAAGTCATTGAACTGTTGACGCGAGGAACCTTTGACGCGTGGGAAAGGCTCACCGCCGAGACACCCGAGAGCGTCCTCGACCTGATGGAGATTCCCGGCATCGGTCCAAAAACCGCCGCCCTGCTGCATCAACGTTTCAAAGTCTCATCGATCGCCGACTTGAAAACCTTCGTCGCCGGCGGCGGCCTCGACATGGTCGACGGCATCGGTCCGAAAACCGCAGAGAAGATCAAGGAAGCTTTGGACGCATGGTAGTTCGAAAACACGCAGCTTGATATATCGTTATAGTCGTAAGATAATTACGCGACTTAAGCATCTGAATCTATGAAGGTGGTCGCACAATGAACGATCAGCACCTCGCCAAACCTCAAGGCAGGTCCTCACGAGCACTCGGTCAGTGCAAGTCAGTAAACAAAGATTACGTGACAACGAATCCCATTAAGCGAAAGCTAGTTGCGGAATTCTTTTCCGGGATAGGTCTTATGCGAGTAAGCCTCGAAAAAGAAGGTTGGTCCGTTGCGTTTGCAAATGACATCGATGACCAAAAAGTGAAGATGTACAACGATCATTTTCGTGACGATGGTTTTCACGTCGTCCCGGAAGATATTCATGATCTTTCCGCAGAATCAATTCCGACCGTAGATCTCGCAACTGCTTCTTTTCCCTGCAACGACCTCTCTCTTGCAGGTTCGAGGAATGGTTTATCAGGTGAGCACTCGTCGGCGTTTTGGGGCTTCATCAAGATAATCCGGGAATTGCGCGAGCGACAGCCGGCAATGATTCTCATCGAGAATGTTCCTGGCTTTCTGACATCTCATGACGGAAAAGATTTTAGAAACGCGATGCTCGCGCTGAATAAGTTGGGTTATTTAGTTGACGCGTTCATGCTGGACGCGTCGTACTTTGTGCCGCAGAGCAGACAGCGACTCTTCGTAGTTGGGTGTCTTGAACGCCATGCTAAGCCTACCGTGATTTTCTCGGAGAACGTGTTGCGACCTCGCGCGTTGTCAAATTTCATTGTCGGGCACTCCGATATTCGTTGGCACATTAAGAACTTGCCTACTCCAATAACCGTCCGAAAGCACCTGACTAGCATCTTGGAACGCCTACCGCCGTATGCGCCTGAATGGTGGAGTCAAGAGCGAACTCAATATCTTTTGAATCAAATGAGCCCGCGGCATCGGGCGATCGCTGATGGCATGATGAACGGCAAACGCTGGTCCTACGGAACTGTTTTCCGTCGTGTTCGGAACTCTAAATCAATGGCGGAGTTGCGCGTTGATGGCTTAGCGGGCTGTTTGAGGACACCTCGCGGCGGCAGTGGCCGGCAAATCCTGTTCAAGGCCGGTAAGGGTAAGTGCTACGCGAGACTGCTGACGCCGAGAGAATGCGCAAGATTAATGGGTGTTGATGACTACGTGATCCGTGCGCGTTCGAATCAGGCCCTGTTTGGGTTTGGTGATGCTGTATGCGTCCCGGTTATAAGGTGGATTGCCAGCCACTACTTGAATCCTATGTTTGAT
>DASTOZ010000776.1:0-5026 GCA_035762365.1 Pyrinomonadaceae bacterium
ACCCGACGCCTGCTGCCAATCGAAGTTTTCATTCGGCGCGTGATACCCGTGCTCCGGCAGCGATAAACCCAGAAACAGAACCGGACACTTCAAAACCTTTTCGATACTCGTCATCGCCCCAATCGTCCCACCATCGCGCACAAACACAGCTTCCTTCCCAAACGCAAACTTCACTGCCCGCTTCAACGCCTGTGGCAACGGTCCTTCGAGCACAGTGCGAAACGCAGGCGCGGCATGCTCGAAACGAATCTGTACATCCGGGTTCCTCTCTTTCACAGCCGCCGCCAGCAGTTTCTGAATCCGTTTCGGATCCTGCACCGGCACTAACCGGCACGACGCTTTAACCTCCGCGCGCGGCGGAACGATCGACTTCAACCCCGGTCCCTGATACCCACCGACGACGCCATGAATCTCTAGCGTCGGCATTCCCCAGATCCGTTTCATCACTTCGAGCGGGTCCTCGGAGCGCATTTTCTTCAGATGGTGCGCCTTCTTGAACGCCTTCGTCGTGAATCCGCTGTTCGCCCAGTCTTGCAACTCTTTCTTCGTTGGCGGAATGACGTCGTCGTAAAAACCTTTGATCTTGATCTTGCCGGTGCGCGGGTCGTAGATGTCGCAGACGAGCTGCATCAACTCGGCGATCGGATTTCGCGACGCGCCGCCCGTCTCCCCTGAGTGCGTATCGACGGTGCCGGTTTCGAGACTCAAAATGAAACCCATCAATCCGCGCAATCCGGCGGAACTAGCCGGGCGATTACGCGAAACCCAAACCGTATCGGAAACGACCACTGAATTCGTCTTTAATGAAGGTGCGACTTTCGAAATGATCTTCTCGAAATTCGGCGAGCCGATCTCCTCTTCAAACTCCCAGAGGAAACGGATGTTGACCGGAATGTCGGCCTCGATCGCGGCGCGCGCGCCAAACAGGGCGCTGAGCGCGGGTCCCTTGTCGTCGGTTGTGCCGCGGCCGTAGTAGGTGTCGCCTTTTTGGGTGAACACGAACGGCTCGCTGTCCCAGGGCTCAGTTTCTTTGGAGGCGGGTTGAACGTCGATGTGGTTATAAACGGTCACGGTGGGCAACTTCGGATCGTTGCCAAACACGCCGTGAATCACGGGATTTCCCCTGTCGGCGCGGTAAACTTCGGCTTTTCCGCCGAACGATTCGAGGGTTTCGACGGTGAGCTCGACGCCCTTTCGGATGTCGTCCAGGTGGTTGGGATCGACCGAAACCGTGGGTGTTTCGACAAATCGACGGAGCAGTGTCTCAAACTCCGAGCGGTGTTCGTTGGCGAATGACACAAGCCTGTCCCGTTTCAATGTTGTGGGCATTAAAGATCCTCCGTCGAATTGTCTCTGTCGAATGTCGTGTGAAAAGCTGCGCTCGCCATAATAGCCACAAAGACGGCGACCACAAAAGGCACAAAGCCTTACGGGCCAGAAAAGTCACAAAAACACTGATGACACGCGGGTAGAGTGTCATGCAATCACCGACGTCGCAGGATGATAACCGGCTGTACCTCTTTGTGCCTCTTGTGTTCTTCCCTTTGTGCCTTTTGTGGTTCCCTTTTTGTGTCTCCCTTTTTTGGCTGCGGGCGACCAAAGTTCGTTTGGGCGCATCTACATGCGTGCCAGTGATCTTGAACAAAACTCGCGAGATGCCCGCTGCGTACATTCAAAAGCTGCGGCGCTTCGTGTTATTCTGGCGTCCCCGTTTCCGCACCGAACGGATCGGCCCCTGTACTTGCTATGTTGGTTTAGGAGGGTTGCGTGAGAAAAAGCTCTTTTGCCCCGGGAATCTTATTCGTTGTATTTGCCCTGGCACTCCCCGCTTTCATAATTGCCCAGCAGAACCGTTCGGCGCGCCGGGCAACGGGTCCTGATCGCTCGGCGAGCACGAGCACTCCGTCCGGAAAGGCCGATCCAACTACTCCGGCCATCAAGAGCGACCTTTCTGAAGCCCTGGCCGTAATTCAGACAAACCACATCGACGGCCGGAACCTCGACTACAACGCCATCTTCAAATCGTCAATCAGCGGAATGTTGAGCGTGCTCGATCCACACTCGACGTACTTCGATCCGATCGAGTATGCGTCGTTCCGCACCGAGCAGCGCTCAGAGTATTTCGGCATCGGCGCGACGATCGAGGATCTTCGCGAGGGGACGGACGTCAATACTTTCATTCGCGCCACTTTCCCGGATTCGCCCGCAGCCCGCGCCGGACTGCGATTTGGCGATCGCATTCTCGCGGTCGACGGCAATTCGATGAAGGGCAAGACCTATCCCGAAGTACGAAAGTACTTGTTGGGATCGCGCGGCACAACCGTGAAAGTGACGGTCGAGCACCCGGCGACGAAGCAGCAGGAAACTGTGAACATCGTTCGCGATGCAGTGTCGCTGCCGTCGATCGCGCAGGCGTACATGTTGAAGCCTGGTGTTGGATATGTCGCGATGACCGGCGGGTTCAACTTGACGACCGACGACGAGTTTGGCGACGCGCTCAAACAACTCCACGCGAAGGGCATGAACATGCTCGTTCTGGATCTGCGCGGCAATCGCGGCGGTTTGTTGATTCAGGCCGTGCGAGTGGCGAACAGGTTCCTGCAACGCGGACAGATGATCGTCACGCAGAAGGGCCGAATCAAAGACACCACGCAGCCTTACGCTGCCGTGAATGAAAACCCTGATGCTGTTCCGGTGGTGGTGCTCGTAAACGGCGACACCGCGTCGGCGGCTGAGATCGTCGCAGGCGCGCTTCAGGATCACGATCGCGCGCTGATCGTCGGCGAGACAACGTTTGGTAAGGGCCTCGTTCAGTTCCCGTTCCAGTTGGATTACGACTCGGCACTGTTGCTGACGATCGCGAAGTACTACACGCCGTCAGGCCGGCTCATTCAACGTGATTACTCGAACGGCGGAAACTACGACTATTACTTCCCGGGTGGTCTCGCGGCCGACAAGAACAATCAGCCGAAAACGCCGAACGGACCGCAGAGCCAAACCGATACCGGTCGCGCTGTGTATGGCGGCGGCGGCATCTCGCCGGATGAAGTTGTCAAGCCCGGTACGATCAGTGCTGCCGAACGTCATCTGCGCGACATCCTGTTCGCGTTCTCGCTCGAGTTGATCTCGGGCCGTGTGCCGGGTTTTGAGTCGTACAAGATTCAACGCGCGATCGAGTTTGACCACGATCTCGTGAGTGACGACTATCCGGTGACGGACGCGCTATTCAAGGAAGTGAAGAAGTTTGCGGCGAGCAAGGCGATTTTCAAAGTGACGCCGGAGCAGTTGGACAAGTCGCGCACATTTGCCGAGCGGCAATTGCGTTACAACATACTGTCGGCGGCCTATGGATATCGCACGGCGACGCAGGTTTTCAACGACGGCGATCCGCAAATCGGAAAAGCAGTGGATGCGATGCCTCGCGCTCGTGAGCTAGCGCTCGCGGCGAGCAGAGCACGCGCCCGCGGTTAAAGCGGCGTTCAACTAGAAGAAGTCCGGAAGGGGCCAAGCGAAAGCGCGGCCCCGCTTTTTTCAGCAATTCAAACGCTCACGACGATAGTGATGAGTAACCGGCCGGCGACGCCCGATGCCAATGGCATTTCTCGAAATGATTAATGTGGGCGGGAGTTGCCGGCGTTTGAATTCATTCGCGGGCGACTCAACGCGATTCAGAATGTCGCGCACAAACTCCGGCTCAAATCCAGTTTCCACAATCTCACTCGGCGTCGCTTTCAACTCAAAATACATCCGTAGTATCCGATCGAGCTGGTCGTACGGCGGCAACGACTGATCGTCAAACTGTCCTGGCGCCAGTTCAGCTGACGGGCGCTTGTCGATGATCGACTGCGGAATGATCTCGCGATCTTTGTTCAGGTGGTTTGCGAGTGCATAGACTTCCGTCTTCAGCACATCGCCGATCACCGCCAACCCGCCGTTCGTGTCGCCGTACAGCGTGCAGTAACCCATCGCCAGCTCTGACTTGTTTCCCGTTGACAGCAGCAGACGGTTTTCCGCGTTCGAAATCGTCATCAGTATGTTGCCGCGCAGTCGTGATTGGAGATTCTCCGCGGCGTTGGACCGAGTGTCGACCGAAGGCGATTGCAGGTTGAGTTGTTCGCGGAGGCTTTCGTAAGCGTTCGAGATTGGCTGCTCGAGGACGGGCATGCCGAGACGTTTGCCGAGTTCGACAGAGTCGTCGATGCTCGAGCGCGACGAGAACGGCGAGGGCATCATTACGCTCAGTACGTTCTCAGCGCCGATCGCCTCGCACGCGAGCGCTGCGACGACTGCGGAGTCGATGCCGCCCGACAATCCGATCACCACGCGCGTGAATCTGTTTTTGCGCGCGTAGTCGCGAATGCCAAGTACCAGCGCGTCGTGAATCGTTTCGATGTCGTCACCGGGAAGGCAGAAGTCGTCGGCGACATTGCAGTCGAGATCAATGGTTCCGACGAACTCTTTGAACGGCGGTGCTTGCATGATGATCTTGCCGTTAGCGTCTGCGACGATGCTGGCGCCGTCGAAGATGATGCCGTCGTTGCCGCCGACGAGGTTGACGAACACGATCGGGACCTTCGCGCTGCGGGCGCGGTGCGAGACCATCTCGCAACGTTGGCCCATCTTGCCTTTGTTGAATGGCGACGCGTTGATGGAGACGAGCACGTCCGCGCCGAGTTCAATCAATTCGTCGGCCGGATCGTGTGCGTACAGGCGTTCTTTCCAGAAGGTTTTGTCGTTCCAGAAGTCTTCGCAGACCGCGACGCCGAGTTCCTGGTCCGTGGGATTTGGATTTGCATCTGTGTTGTTTGCTAAAGAGAACAGGTGTCGCTGCGGTGAAGGCTGGAAATAGCGCGGATCGTCGAAGACGTCATACTCGGGCAGCAGTGTCTTATCTGCGAAGCCGATCAACTTCTTATTGCGAATGATTGCCGCCGAATTGTAGAGCCTTCGCCCGGTGGTTAGTCCCGACGGCCGCACAGTGCCGACAATCGCCGCAATACCATCAGTCGCATCGACGATCTTCTGC
>DASTOZ010000777.1:0-5622 GCA_035762365.1 Pyrinomonadaceae bacterium
CAGAGAAAAACCTTAATTTGAGACTCTACTAATCTGGACACTCGAATGCTCTGCTGCTAGAAGTCGTACGACTTTGTGACGAGTGAAAAGTTGCTGTTCGGGAACGTTGAGGGAACGATGTAGTCCGGTCGAGGACGAATAGTTGTTCCCGGTATTTCCGGCAGACCGTACGACTGGTTGACAGTCTTTAACGGCGCCGGCTTCGCGCCTCTTAATCCCAACACCAGATCGAATCCTTGCTTCGGCGGCGCCCAGAATTGTAGGGACCACGAACTCGGCGATTGCGCTCTCGCGCTTCGCATTTCGTCAACCGGCTTTCCGTTGACTTCGGCTCGCACCACTTCGACATTGGCATCGCGCGGAATAGCGATGCTGATTCCGTCGTTCGAAGTAATAACGCGCAGTCGCAAGATGCGAACGTCGCCGTCTGAGCTGTCGCTCGTCACTCGGATGTCGGCGGCGGAGAGGGGGACGGCGGGAGCTGAGTTGATTCGATAGTTGTTAACGCTGAGAGGGATGTAATCCTTCAGAGACGTCTTCGCGGTGTTTGAGGGAAAGAACTGCGTGGTCCATTCGTCGGTCGAGTCGTCAGCACTGGCCCACGCTGTCTTGCCCGTGTCGGCGTTCAGAACGTAAAAAACGTGATCTGATTTCGGATATTGACGGCTGAAACCGGAGTTGAAGGCCGCAGCAGCAATGCAGACGGCCGCGATCACGAACGGACCGATCGGCAACCACTTCATCGAGGAAGTCGCAAAAGCGCAATGCGGAATGACCAGGCCGGAGAGAAGTATTACGACAGGTATAAGCAGCGCTACCTCGCTCAGGCCTAACGCTATGAACGCGGTGTAAATGATAGGCACTAGAAGAACGATTCCGGGTGCGGCGCACAGTAACAACACCACGAGGTTGAGTAATGGGCGCGGCTTCCCTTCCTTCGCCGTGAACGTGTACGCGAGTCCCAGCAGCGAGGTTAGCAACGGCCACGCCAATGCATAGCTGCCGCCGGGCATGAAGAAGCTTGTCAACAAGAGCAGGATCACCCAGCAAAGAAGGGCGCCGGCAAACAAGTTCTCGGTCCTTACCTTGCGGCGGAAGAGATGGTAGAGAGTCGCCGTGATCGCGAGGGCCAGGAGAACAAAGCCGAGGAAATAGAGCTTGTCGCGATAAAAATCGTCGGCGAGGCTGCGGCCCATCCGAACCTGAATGGTCACGATCAAGCTCCAGAGCAGGTAAACAACCACGGAGGCGACAGTCAGGTTGAGAAGAAAGAGTAAGAAGCCGGCGATGATTCCGGTGATTGTCAGCTTTCGTTTCTTCAGGCCGAGTGCAAGTACCGCGAGGAACACGATCAAGATCAAGATGCTAAGCGGTAAGACCCAGCGCGCGGAGTAGTGGAACAATGTTGTTCCGAACACATCGAAGTAGATTGCGTTCTGTCCGTTGCGAGGCTGGTCGAGATTCAGATTGCCGAAGTGTTGAGCCAACGCGAGTGCGTAGGAGCCTTGATGTTGCAAACTACGCTGGTCCAGGTTCTCGATGTTATCGGCTTGTGTGTGGTAGCGGAGTGGCTGTTCGATGAAAGCGAAGTTCAAACCGGGTATGCGTCCGGCCCTGAACTCCGTCAGATCGGTGTCGTTGGGCAGCAGTTTGTAGATCTCGTATAGAAGAGAGTTTGCTAGGGGCGACGGCGCGGCGCGTGCAAACTCGCGCACCAGCCAATCGTTGCCGTCACTCGTTTCAAACATCACGACGGGACCGGCCGTTCCACGCGCTTCAAAGTTCAAAGCGAGCCCGACGTCTTTGGCCCAGGGATGTTCGTTGACGAAACCTTTCGCGCCGAGCAGTCCCAGCTCTTCGCCATCGGTGAAGAGAAAAATCACGTCGTTGTTCAGAGGCGGGCCGGTCTTTAAAGCGCGGATTGTCTCCAACATCGTTGCGACGGATGCGCCGTCGTCGCTTGTGCCGGGCGCGTTTGGTACCGAGTCGTAATGTCCGGCGAGCATGAGCGCCTTGTTGGCAGTCGTGCCCTTCAGTCTCGCCATTACATTGTGGACCACAGCGGCCACCACGCTGGCATCGGCCCGCGTGGTCAATACGGTTGTTTCCTGCACTTCGGGTTGAAGACCAATCGCGGTCAGTTCGTTGAGAATGTAATCGCGTGCAGCGGTATGCCCGGCGGAGCCGATTGGGCGAGGGCCCTGCGCAATGGCCTGGAGATGTTTCATCGCTCGAGCGGAGGAGAAAACGTTTGCGGGCGCGTCGGCAGCCACCGCGGCGGGGGGCGACTGCTTGAATAAGACAAGCGCGACAAGAAGTAGCAGGAAGGCAACGAGCAACAGACCCGTTGCGAGCCGTGAATTCTTTGAGGAAGCTGTGTTCAGCTCATCGTTATCGATTCTATTCATTCGACATTAACTCCTTCCGCGCCCGCGGACGACAGTTGGCGTGATACGGCTCGTCGTGTTTTCGGGTCGTCATCAGACTGTGAGCGGCGATTGAAAGTCTGCTAACCGGGAGGGCAGACGTTTCGTTTGTCGGGTTATTCCAGGCGACGCTACTTTACATCACCTCGTCAATTCAGGTGAACGTAGGTCGTGCTTGTGTGCGTGGGCCATTTCCTGATGGGTCATTGGACCGAACATCTAATATGCTACCGATACGCGGAGTATTTTCCTTGACATGAAGTTCGCACCGAACTAGCATGCGACTCATTGCAGACGTTTGTTGAGGCAGTGACAGACCTCGCTACCTGTTCGAAGAATTCCAGGCTGATGCCGATGTTTTAAGCCTGCGGCATTTCACATTAGCTCTCCGATCCTCGCGGCTCTTACATGTAGCTGTCACCGGACATGAACCCTCAACTTGGAAGTCTATTTCGTAATCCGACCAAGGTGGCCCAGCAGCCTTTACTCCAGACATCACGTCGAGGCTGATACGCTCTACGACCTGAAGGTTGGGTGTTGAAAAACGACGCTCGGCCCGCCAAACCGGCCGATAAAGAAGCAGGCAAGAGGCTAACCTCATGAAAACTCACACTATTCTGTTGCTCGATCTTCACCCTTCAAACAAGTTAAGCGAAGACTTGCGTGGAATTCTCGAATCAGCTTTCAACGTTGTGGTCCAGAAAGTCCCGGACGAAGCTGATGTTTCGTCTGACGAAAACGAAGTTGACCATGGTCCGGTGGCCCCAGACTACAAATACGACCTGATCTTTGGAATCCTGTCCCAACATTCGCCGAAACCGGAACTGTTGTTTCATGCGGCGAAAAAGCTCAGGGCTGAAGTGCAGTTGATTGCAGTCGTCGACGAGGTGGAACCTTTTAAGATGTTCGAGCTATTAAAGCTTGGGGCTATCGATTACATCACGCCGCCGCTGAAGGCCGTAGACATCTTGCCCCGAGTCTGGCGTTTGCTGGAAAAGCGACGAGAGTCCGAAATCGTAACCCAGACGCTCAAAGAGAAGATTGGCCTGAAGCATATCATCGGCAAGAGTCCGGCTTTCCTGACGGAGATGGACAAACTTCCACAGGTTGCGAGATGCGACGCTGGCGTCATGATCTCCGGCGAAACAGGCACCGGCAAAGAGTTGTACGCGAGAGCGCTCCACCATCTGAGCGCCCGCGCCGATAAACCATTTATCCCGGTTAACTGCGGCGCTATTCCCGCAGAATTGGTCGAAAACGAGTTATTCGGACACGAACGTGGGGCGTTTAGCGGCGCAAACACCTCCGAGGGGGGACTGTTGCAGGAGGCCGAAGGCGGCACGATCTTTCTTGACGAAATCGACTGTCTTCCACTTCTGGCCCAGAGTAAACTCCTGCGGTTTTTGCAGGAAAAGGAATACCGGTCGCTCGGGTCCAGCAAAATGCGTAAAGCCGACGTAAGAGTCATCGCGGCCTCCAATGTGGATTTTGAGGATGCGGTTGCAACCGGCAGAATGCGCAAAGACCTGTACTACCGTCTCAACGTCATTCGACTGGTCCTGCCGCCATTGCGCGAGCGACACGAAGACATACCCCTCCTGATACAACACTTTCTCGTGAAGTACGCGAACGAAGTCAAAAAGGAACTGCCAAGCATGTCTCCGGAAATCGTGCAGATGCTTATGGACCACAATTGGCCCGGCAATGTCAGGGAGTTGGAACATGTTATCGAGCGCGCCGTGGTGCTCTCCAACAATGGAACGATAACTTTCAACGACATCACTTTAGCCGGCCAGTCAGAGGCAGTTCCGGAAGAAACGTTTCGCCGCGCCAAAGCGATCGCCATCGATCGATTTGAAAAGGCGTACATCCAACGGCTGTTGCTGACGAATCGAGGCAATATCACGCGCGCAGCACGGGCAGCGCGCAAGAACCGCCGAGCTTTCTGGGAATTGATTCGCAAGCATGGCATTGAAGCGCAAAGCTTCAGGGAATGTCCCTCATAACCAGCTGGGCCATCCAACTGGACAATCACGTCATAGCGCCAGGACAAATTTGTCTTCGTCGAGATCGCGTCTAAAACCACGCGTCTTACGGTTTCCTCACAAAGCACATATGACAAAAACATCCTGCCTCTCACTGAATAACTAAACAAAAGTGAGAGGCACGATTTGTGCTGTAGGTCTGATCGTTTCGGAATCTTGCGCTTGGACTGTATATGGCCGTTTCCGACAAGTCGAAGATATCGCGTGATGTTCTGAGGTACTTGATCGAGCACCAGGATGCGCAGGATACGCTTGAAGGGATCGTCGAGTGGTGGTTGATGGCAGAGGAGATCAAGCAACAGACAGCGAAAGTGAAAGAAGTGCTCGCCGACCTGGTGAAGAGACAATACTTACTCGAAAGCACGGGCATGGACTCGCGAAGCCGGTATCACATCAACCGCAGCAAAATAGAAGAGATCGGTCGCCTCATCGAAGACAACACGACAGAGATTAACGATCCAATTCGGAAGGAGAAGCCCTGATGGCAATCAGTATCACAAATCGGACCAAGCAACTGCTCATTATGGAACTCAATAATGGCGAGGCGATTTATCTGGCGCCGGATCGAAACTCCGAGCCGATCGATGAATCGCTGGTCAACGGAAACGAGAAGTTTTCGAAGCTGTTGCGAGGCAACCTCATCACCTCAACCGATATAGAGGCGGAATCGACGAAACAAAAAAAGACGAAGCCCGGCAAACAGTCTTAAGGACGTTGGCCCACGGCTGCCGAGGTCGACGAACTGCGACCGAGTGAAATCACGCGAGCTCCTCTCTGCTGCCCGCGCTCAACAGTTCGGAATCATCAAGAAGAAATCGATCACAGTGCTTCCTGTGTAAAGGAGAGAAAGCGATGCCCGAAAGATTGCACCCAGGTGTTTACATTCAAGAGGTTCCCAGTGGCAGTAGGCCCATCGAAGGCGCCTCAACTTCCACCGCGGCTTTTATCGGCAAAACTGAGATGGGCGCGATGAACAAGGCGGTCCTGGTTACCAGCGTGCCGGAGTTTGAAGCGAAATACGGCAACTACGTGGCTGATTCATTTCTTTCCCACGCCGTCCATCAGTTCTACAACAACGGCGGGAAAAAGTGTTACATCGTCCGCGTCGCGGGCACGGGCGCGGCGTCCGCATCAATTGCGATCAAGGACCG
>DASTOZ010000778.1:0-4822 GCA_035762365.1 Pyrinomonadaceae bacterium
ATAGCCGACCCTTATCCTCTTGTCGCTCTTCACGCGTTCAAGAGAATCCCTCGCCGTTTCACTGTCGCACGAGTTACAACCTGCGAGGGTAAGGATTACAAGAATGAATACCGCAAGATTGAGGTTGCGCACGTCCGCATCCTAATCCCGGAAAATTAAATGTCAAGTATTTTATTGCCCTAACAGCACGACTTTGCAATAGCCCCGCCACGTTTAACACATGCTCTCCGAGTAGCCTTCTCCGTAAAATCCAGAACTACGCACAAGGGGGTTATCAATGGTCGCAAGACAGCAAAGCGGCGGAACCGCGCAGACATTCCGTCAACAGCAAGACAGTCAACACGCTTCACTTTCAAACGAAACAAATTACACTTCGGAACGCTACGAACCCGGACTTCCCTCAAGCAACGCCAAACGATTGGCAAGAGGCTTAGGTTGGTTCAGCCTGGCACTCGGCACGACCGAGTTGCTGGCACCCAGGTTCATCGCGAGGATCTCGGGCGTTTCAGAAGATCGCACGGGCATGATCCGTTTGTTCGGACTGCGCGAGATCGCTTCCGGCATCGGTATCTTTGCTCAGAAGAACCCGGCGGGTGCGATGTGGTCTCGCGTGGCAGGCGACGCGCTGGATCTCACAGCGCTCGGCGTCGCGTGCACTTCGCCCGACGCAAAAAGAGGACGCATCACGTTTGCCACCGCAAATGTGCTCGCAGTAACAGCGCTCGACGTCATCGCGGCGAGACAACTGAGCAGCGGCAACCAGGGCGTCCAGGCAAACGCATCATGCATAGTGAGTCGCGATCCCGATGAGGTTTATAGCTTCTGGCGCGACTTCCGCAATCTTCCAAGATTCATGGAACATCTCGTGTCCGTTGACGACATGGGCAACGGACGCTCGCATTGGGTTGCAAAAGGCCCCGCGGGTACGACGGTGGAATGGGACGCGATGCTGGTCGCCGACGATCCGGGTCGCGTGATCACCTGGCGCTCTCTCGAGAATTCCGACGTCGACAACGCGGGCGCGGTGCGCTTTGAACCAGCACCGGGCGGACGCGGCACGATCATCAAGGTCAACCTTCAGTACAACCCGCCGGCAGGCATCGTCGGCGCGACCGTCGCCAGGCTGTTCGGCGAAGAACCGAACCAGCAACTTGACGACGACATGCGTCGATTTAAACAGGTGATGGAAGTGGGCGAAGTTGTAGTGTCAGATGCCACAGTGTTCGGCACCGGATACTTCGATCAGCGTCCTGCTCAACCTCCCGACCCGCGCGAACTCCAACGCCCTGACGCAGCGACAAACCAGATGTCCTCGAGCCCGAGATCATCCGAGGGAAGGAGGGACCTGCCATGAGGGCTAATTGCTGGATGGGCAAGACCATGGTTTCAGTAGAAGAGGTTCCGGATCCTCAGATCCTCAACCAACGTGACGCGATCGTAAAAATCTCGTCGACGGCGATCTGCGGGTCCGACCTTCACTTGTACAACCAGTTCATTCCGACCATGGTCGCGGGAGACATTCTCGGTCATGAGTTTATGGGCGAGGTCGTCGAAGTCGGCCGCGAGGTCACGAACCTGTCGGTTGGCGATCGCGTCGTCGTTCCCTTCCCGATTGCCTGTGGCAGATGTTTCTTCTGCACGCAGCAGATGTTCTCGCTGTGTGAGAACTCGAATCCGAACGCGTGGATGGGCGAGAAGATGTTTGGCCACGCGGCAGCGGGAATTTTTGGTTACTCACATCTTACGGGCGGGTACGCCGGCGGTCAGGCGGAATATGCGCGCGTGCCATTTGCTGACGTTGGCCCGATCAAAGTTCCTAGTCATCTGACGGACGAGCAGGTGCTCTTGCTCTCTGACGTTTTTCCAACCGGGTACATGGGGGCCGAGATGTGCGACATCTCACCGGGCGACACGATTGCGATCTGGGGCTGTGGTCCTATCGGACAATTTTCGATTCGCAGCGCGTTTCTTTTAGGCGCGGAGCGAGTGGTCGCGATCGACGAGGTTCCCGAGCGTTTGCAGATGGCCCAGGAAGGCGGCGCCGAAACCATCGACTTTACGAAGACGAATGTCTACGAAGCGTTGATGGAAATGACTGGTGGCCGCGGACCCGATGCTTGTATCGACGACGTCGGCATGGAAGCCCACGCACCTCTTCCGATCCACGCTTACGACCGCTTGAAACAAGCGATGATGCTGGAAACTGATCGGCCACACGTGTTACGAGAGGCGATCATGTGCTGTCGCAATGGCGGCGTCATTTCGGTGATCGGCGTGTACGGCGGGTTTATCGATAAGTTTCCGATCGGTTCGGTAATGAATCGTTCGTTGACGATCAAGACAGGTCAGGCGCACGTGCAGCGTTACATGCGGCCGTTGTTGCAGTTGATCGAAAACGGCGCGATCGATCCGAGTTTCGTCGTGACGCACAAAATGAGTCTCGACGATGCGCCATACGCATATGAGATCTTCAAGCGCAAGCAGGACGACTGCATCAAGGTCGTGCTGAAACCCGGCGAACGCGGACGCTCCGTAGAGAAGACGCGCTCGTTCGACGTCGCGGGCAACGGCGACATAATTCATTGACAATTGACACGTGAAATCCGCACGAAGCTGAAAAGGAGAGGCGTCACGAAAGTGACGCTTCTTTTTTGCGCGGCAGAAACTTCCGGAGTCTCAGTTCAACTCGACTTGAAGATGATCTTGTCTCCGCTCTCCACCATCTGTAGTCCGAACTCTGAGGAGGATAACGAAGGCGAGGGTGTGAGCTCCCTGATGAGGGCCTTTCCGAAAGCGACGACATCTATCGTTCGTTGTTGGGCGGAATGCCAGTGGTCGAGAATGACGGTCTTCGTCGCCAGTATGTTGCCTTCCCGGTCACGCAACTTCTTATATGGACCAGGATGCTGATGATCGACCGTAAAGCCGAAGTGTAACGTCTCCGGCTTCTGGTAAATGTCGACACGCACGACCTCGCGCGCGCCCGCGAAGATAACTAGCAACACTCCCGGCGCGAGCCGGTCCGTTCGCCATGCGTCGAGGCGATGCTCGTCCTTCCCGTCCTTATCAGAAAAGCCGGTGACGAGAAGTCCGGGCCATCCGGAAACGACTTCGGAGCGCAGTAAAACTCCAGTGAACATTGGCGCCTCGGCAGCCGCGGGACTGTCCTCGCCGTACAACCTGTCAGCCCTGTGATCTGAACTTGATACGCGGCCGATGCTGAACGCTCCATCCGCAAGACAGTCGATCCAGGACGCGTCTACACGGAAGAAACGAATCGATTCAGGCGGCAGCATTCGATCGTCGGGAACCAGATAGTTGAAAGGCACTCGTTCCAACTTGCGCAGACTCGCGAACCAGGTCGCGATCTCCGGCGGAACAGAAAACTCCATTGCGCTCTGGTATGGCAGATGTGAATGAAGTAACCGCTGTCCGTCGCGTGCTACTCGCTGTGCCTGCTGGCGCTTCCATTGATAAAGAGCGGTGGAGAAGTCCTTGTCCTGCAAGGCGAGCAGGCGTCCCAACTCCCAGGCGGCCGCGTAAGAAACATCGAACATTGCAAACTCAGTATCGTAACGGACCAACGCATCGGCGGTGCGTGCAGGTAGACTCTTGCCCACAGACTCGTTCCTGCCTGGAATCAATGGACCACGGTACCAGCAAAGGTTTTGATCTCCGCCCCGGAAATACTGCGGAACGGCGACATAACCTTCTGAAAAAAACTTCGCAGCCGTCGCTATATTGTCCGGCAGTTTCAAGGTGCACGGTTGATTGTTCAGGCCAGTAAGAAGTTCCTTGAAGCTCTTTTCATGGCTTTCGCACGTGAAACTCCAACTCTTGAGACTCACGAGTCTGATCGAGCTATGGACGGTTGCGCCCTGATAGTTGAACTCGTAACTGTCAGACGTGCCTTCGACTTTCTGGAAACGATTTTCGAGGGAAACAAGGTGTGCCGTGGTGGTTTCGCGCGCTTTCGGCAGTCGGTTCGCAATGATGATTGCCAACTCTTCTCCCGTTAGCTCGTCCTTGGCATTGGTCCCGAAACGCACGTGCGTCAATAGCTTCAACTCTTCGGCCGTCGGCATGATCTGCGACAACAGTGTGTACGGTACGTCGATGACGGTAAGCGCATCGTCTTGCTGTTGCGCACGCTCTAACTTTATTGTCGGAAATTTTGGTGCGCCTGGCGGTTGTGGACCAAGCAGGTCGGCGACAGTGAGTTTCTTCGGTTCGGGTTTTTCAGCGTCGTCGAAAACCAGCAGCGCGAGCCACGGAATACCGGTACTCAGTCCGCCGTTGACCGTTCGCTCCCAGGGAAGAGTACTGCGATTCAGAACAATGTGCGGCAAAACGTTGGAATGGTCGCCAAGGTTGCCGTCCGGCGGGAAGACCGCTTCCACGTCAGCGGGCTTCAATTCGAAGCGTTCCCCGGCCACGGTGAAGTGCCGCGAAGCAGTGAACGGACCGATGGCTTCGGTATGATTCTCGATCGTCACCACTTGCGTGACGTTGATCTCGTAGTCACCATCAGCCAGCGTTGGCTGATGGTATTCCTCGAACTTCACGAACGCGGTTTTGTTCTCTACTTCGGTTGACATAGCTCGAGCGTTCCAGTCTGTGGTGCGGTTAAGAAGTCGGCGGCAACGGTTTTCCCTACGCTGATGCTGAACTTCAGACCTAACTCTTTGTTCAGCGCATCGCGCTTTTCATTACTGCCGATGCGATCGGCAATCGTTTTTCTTCGGGCTGCCGAATCGTCCTCCATTTGCAGCGTGAACTTACTCCCTTGTTGCCACTTGAATGGGTCGCGGTAATCTTCAGT
>DASTOZ010000779.1:0-4931 GCA_035762365.1 Pyrinomonadaceae bacterium
CAGTCTGCACACGGATGAGTTGATGTCGGCGATCGTCTCGCGTGAAGGCGGGTTGCGCACCGGACGGCGCATTAGTCACGTGTTCATCATGGACGTGCCGACGTATCACAAAGTGCTGATCGTCACCGATCCGGCAATCAACATCGCTCCGACTCTCGAAGATAAGGTCGACATCTGCCAGAACGCGATCGATCTCGCGATCTCACTCGGACTCGAGAGACCCAAGGTCGCGATCCTCGCGGCCGTCGAAACAGTGACGTCGAAGATGCCCGCGACTCTCGATGCCGCGGCTCTCTGCAAGATGGCAGAACGCGGACAGATCAAAGGCGGCGTGCTCGATGGGCCACTCGCCTTTGACAACGCGATCAGCACACAGGCCGCCGAGACGAAAGGAATCAAGTCCGTCGTCGCCGGAGATCCCGACATTCTGCTCGCGCCTGATCTTGAGGCCGGCAACATTCTCGCCAAACAGTTGACGTTTCTCGCGAATGCCGACAGCGCCGGTATGGTGCTTGGCGCGAAGGTCCCCGTGATTCTAACGAGTCGTGCTGACAGCGTGCGATCGCGAATTGCGAGTTGCGCCGTGGCCAAGCTGGTGGCCTATGCACGGCGTGCAAAACCTTTAGGGAGTTAAGTGATGGACGACTTTGCGCTGGTGCTCAATGCGGGATCGTCGAGCTTGAAGTTCTGTGTCTTTGCCCGCACCGGGGGGCCAGGCGACATCTGGCATCTCGAGTCGCGCGGTCAGGTCGAAGGCATTGGCACGTCGCCGCGCTTGTCTGTCAAAGACGAAATCGGCGCGACTCTGGCGGACTACCAGGTCGACGCCAACGATGGACGGGAAGCGATCGGGGCCCTCGCGCATTGGCTCCGTTCGATGTACGGAGGCTCGCGCGTTTTGGGCGTCGGTCATCGTGTGGTCCATGGCGGTGCGCGTTTCAATGGTCCGACAGTGATAAATGATGAAGTCATGCGCGAGTTGCATAAATTGGTTCCCCTCGCGCCGCTGCATCAACCCTACAACCTCGCCGCCGTAGAAGCAGTCTTCGAACGATTACCGGAAACGCCGCAAGTCGCCTGCTTCGACACCAGCTTTCATCGTGGACAACCCGAAGTCGCCGAGTTGGCGCCGCTGCCGCGCGAGCTACGGCAACAAGGTCTGCAGCGGTATGGGTTTCATGGTCTCTCGTACGAATTCATCGCATCGGTTCTTCCGCTCGCTGCGCCGGAGATTGCGAGAGGCCGCGTGATCGTGGCCCACCTCGGAAGCGGCGCGAGTATGTGTGCGATGAACGACGGGAAGAGCATCGACAGCACGCTCGGATTCACCGCGCTCGACGGTCTTTGCATGGCGACGCGTCCCGGTTCGATCGATCCGGGCGTGGTGCTGCATCTGTTCCAGGGGCTGAACATGTCGGCGAAGGAAGTCGAAACACTGCTTTACAAGAAATCCGGTTTGGCCGGCATCTCGGGAATCAGTAGCGACATGCGCGATCTGCTTGGACGGACCGAGCCGGCCGCTCGTCTCGCCGTCGACTACTTCGTCTATTCCGCGGCCAAGGCGATAGGCGCGTTGACTGCGGTGCTCGGCGGCATCGACGGGCTCGTCTTCACGGCCGGCATCGGCGAGAACTCAGCGGAGATTCGTCAGCGGATCTGTGAGGCCTCTGCGTGGTTGGGTCTGGAGATCGATGCAGACGCAAACAATAAGCGTGATTCAAAGATCTCGACCGCCCGCAGCAAAGTTTCCGTCTGGGTCATTCCAACGAACGAAGAATTGATGATCGCGCGACACACGGGAAGACTTTTGGGTCTCGCCGCGAAAGCTGCGTAAACACACGAACCAAGGAGAATTACGATGGCCAGCACCGCACCTCAGCAAGCTCGCAGGACCCTTCCGCAGTGGGAAGGATTCAAGCAAGGTTTCTGGGAAAGCGAGATCAACGTCCGCGACTTCATTCAACAGAACTACGAGCCTTACGAAGGTGACGAGTCGTTTCTTGCGCCCGCGACCGAACGCACAAAAAAGATCTGGGACCAGTTGAACCAGCTCTTCGTCGAAGAACGCAAAAAAGGCGTGCTCGATATCTCGCCGATCCCGAGCTCAATCGTGGCCCACGAGCCGGGCTACATCGATCGCGACAACGAAGTGATTGTTGGTCTACAGACCGAAGCGCCTTTGAAGCGAGCGATTATGCCGAACGGCGGCTTTCGCATGGTCCTGAACGCGCTGAAGACTTACGGCTACGAACCCGACCCGCACGTCGTCGAGGCATTCACGAAATACCGCAAGACGCACAACGACGCGGTCTTCGATGCCTACACGGAACAAATCAGAAGCTGCCGCAGCTCGCATGTGTTGACCGGACTGCCGGACGCTTACGGCCGTGGACGCATCATCGGCGACTACCGCCGCGTCGCGCTTTACGGAGTGGATCGACTCATCGAACACAAGCAGAAAGAAAAGATGGCGCTCGATTCCTTGATGTCGACGGACGAGATCATTCGCGATCGCGAAGAGCTCAGCGAACAGGTTCGCGCGCTCAAGGAACTGCAACAGATGGCGGCGAACTACGGCTTCGACATCTCCGTTCCCGCGCAAACCGCGCGCGAGGCGGTGCAGTGGCTTTACTTCGGATACCTCGCCGCCGTGAAAGAGCAAAACGGCGCGGCGATGTCCCTGGGCCGCACGTCAACGTTCCTCGACGTCTACTTCGAGCGCGATCTGAAAGCAGGCACGATCACGGAACAGCAGGCGCAGGAGATCGTCGACGACTTCGTGATCAAGTTGCGCATCGTTCGCTTTTTGCGTACGCCGGAGTACGACGAACTATTCGCCGGCGATCCGACGTGGGTGACCGAGTCGATCGGCGGCATGGGTGACGATGGTCGTCCGCTGGTCACCAAAACCAGTTTTCGTTTTCTGCAAACGCTCTTCAATCTTGGCCCAGCGCCGGAGCCGAACCTCACGATCTGGTATTCACCGCGGCTGCCCGAAGGTTTTCGCAGTTTCGCGGCGAAAGTCGCGATCGACACGAGCTCGATTCAGTTCGAGAGCGACGAGATCATGCGCAGCGCCTGGGGCGACGACGGCGCGATTGCCTGTTGTGTTTCGCCGATGCTTGTCGGGAAGCAGATGCAGTTCTTCGGCGCGCGGGCAAATCTCGCGAAGTGCTTGCTGTATGCCATCAACGGCGGGCGAGACGAGCTAACCGGGAAGCAGGTTGGACCAGCGCGCGCGGCCGTGCTGGGTGAGTATCTGGATTTCGACGACGTTCTCGGTAAGTTTGAAATGACGATGGACTGGCTCGCCGGCGTGTATGTCAATGCGATGAATGTGATCCATTACATGCACGACAAGTATGCGTACGAGCGGATTGAAATGGCGCTGCATGACTACTCGCCGGTCCGGACGATGGCCTTCGGGGTGGCGGGACTTTCGGTCGTCGCCGACAGTCTCTCGGCGATTCGTTACGCGAAGGTCCGGGTTGTGCGGGATGAGACTGGTCTGATTACCGACTACCAGACCGAAGGCGACTTTCCGAAGTTTGGCAACAACGACAACCGCGTCGATCAATTCGCGTCGTGGGTCGTGACGACGTTCATGAGCAAGCTGCGGAAGTATCCGACTTACCGTCACGCACAGCACACGCAGTCGGTGCTGACGATCACGTCGAACGTCGTTTACGGCAAGAACACCGGCAACACTCCGGACGGACGGCGTCATGGCGAACCGTTTGCTCCGGGCGCCAACCCGATGCATGGACGCGACGTGCATGGCATTCACGCGTCGGCGGCTTCTGTCGCGAAGATCCCGTATCGCGATGCGGCGGATGGAATCTCGCTGACGGCGTCACTCGTGCCCGAAGGTCTCGGCCGCGTGGAAGAAGACCGCATCGATAATCTTCGCGGCATACTCGACGCGTTCTTCGGCGGCGCCGGTTACCACATGAACGTGAACGTGCTCAATCGCGACATGCTGATCGACGCGATGGACCACCCTGAAAATTATCCCAACCTGACGATACGCGTTTCCGGGTACGCGGTGAACTTCGTGCGGCTGTCGCGCGACCAGCAGCTGGACGTCATTAACCGCACTTTTCATGGGGCGTAGTCATGATCGAGCGAAATGCTGCGAACACCGTTCCGCTGGAAGGGTCGAGCCCTTTCGAACTGCGCACGGAACTGAGCCGGAACGTTCCGGAGTCGATCGTTAGCAGCGCATTGGCGACGGGCGATATCGGTTTTCTGCATTCGTTCACCACCGGGTCGGCCGTTGATGGTCCAGGCATTCGCCTGGTCGCGTGGACCGCCGGCTGCCAGTTTCGGTGTCTTTACTGCCACAACCCCGACACGTGGAACATGATGAACGGAATGGCGGTGCCACTCGATCGCGCGATTGCGGAGCTGAACAAGTATCGACACGGGTTGAAGATCATGCAGGGCGGGTTCACGTTGAGCGGCGGTGAACCGCTGATGCAGGACCGGTTTGCGGTGAAACTGCTGACGGCAGCACGCGAAATGGGAATTCACACAGCGCTCGATACGAACGGGTTCCTCGGCGAACGGCTGTCAGACGCAGAGCTCGAACAGATCGATCTCGTGCTGTTGGACATAAAAGCCTGGGATCCGGAACGGCACAAACATCTCACGACGAAAGACGTTGGGCCAACACTGGATTTTGCGCGACGTCTTGGCGCGCGGCAGCGGCCGATCTGGTTACGCTACGTGCTGGTCCCGGACCTGACTGACGACGAAGAGGACATTAACCATATCGCGGCGTTCGCAGCGTCACTCGGCAACGTCGAGCGCGTAGACGTGCTGCCGTTTCATCAAATGGGCCGGTACAAATGGGAGAAGCTCGGTATCGAATACACGCTCAAAAACACACAGCCCCCGACCACTGCTTTGGTTAGGCGTGTTTGCGAGCA
>DASTOZ010000780.1:0-2862 GCA_035762365.1 Pyrinomonadaceae bacterium
CTGCATCAGAGGTCACATCTGAGAGAGTACCTTAACTATGAAGCTGTGCCGGATAGCTCATGAATCACTTGAAGGCCCGCGTCACGCTGTGGTCGTTGACTCGAAGGTCTATCCTCTACCCCGAACCTTCAATTTCGAAGACGTCGGGTTTCAAGGTTCCGATTCGCCACTCGCACTCGAGGAGGTGAAACTGCTCGCTCCAGTCGTGCCGTCAAAGATCGTTTGCGTTGGACGAAACTATCGCGAGCACGCGGCGGAGTTAGGCAACAAGATGCCTGACGAGCCATTGCTGTTTCTGAAGGCGCCGTCGTCAATCATCGGCCCCGACGATCGGATCGAGATCCCGCGGGCCTCGCAACAGGTCGAGCACGAAGGTGAGCTCGGGGTGGTGATCGCTGAGACCGCGCGAAATATCGGCGACTCTGACGACGCGCTTGCGTACGTGCTGGGCTATACGTGCGTCAACGACGTCACCGCTCGAGACCTGCAAAGAAAAGACGTGCAGTTCACGCGCGCGAAGTCTTTCGACACCTTCTGCCCCGTCGGTCCTTGGATCGTTCCCGAATTCGATCCCGCTAGTGTCACCGTCACGACGCGCGTCAACGGCGAAGTAAAACAAAACGGTAACACTCGCGACATGGCCTTCAACGTCGATTTCCTAATTCGTTACATCTCTGCGATCATGACCCTGTATCCTGGCGACCTGATCGCAACCGGAACCCCGGCTGGTGTTTCGCGCATGCAGCACGGCGATACTGTGGAAGTTGAAGTGGGTGGAGTCGGTATTCTGAGGAATCAGGTGTACGATCCAAGGCAAGACATTTAAATAGGAGTTCTGATATGAAGTTTTTTCTTGATACCGCGAATCTCAATGAGATCCGCGAAGCGGCGGCTTACGGATTCGCCGACGGAGTCACCACCAACCCATCACTCATCGCGAAAGAAGGGGACGTCGATTTCAAACAGCACATCGCCGCGATCTGCGAGATCGTGCAGGGTCCGGTTTCAGCCGAAGTGACGAGCCAGGACAAAGAAGGAATGATTCGCGAGGGGGTGGAGTACTCGAAGATCGCCCCGAACGTCGTGATCAAGTGCCCGCTGACGAAAGAAGGGCTTAAAGCGACACGTCAACTCACCGACCAGGGCATCGGTGTAAACGTGACGCTGTGCTTCTCGGCGGCGCAGGCGATTCTCGCGGCGAAAGCGGGCGCGGCGTTTATCAGTCCGTTTCTAGGGCGCCTCGACGACATCGGCGAGAACGGGTTGTACCTGCTGCAAAGCATCATCGAGATCTATCAAAACTATCCGTGGAAAACGGAGGTGCTCGCTGCGAGCTTGCGCCATCCGATTCATGTGATAGAAGCGGCACGTCTGGGTGCCGACATCGCAACAATGCCCTTTAAAGTGATAGATCAGCTTTTCAATCATCCGCTGACCGAGAAAGGACAAGCGCAGTTCCTCGCGGATTGGGCGAAGAGTGGTAGAAAATAAGCCCGCGCGTGTTGACGTGCGCGTCTGCAAATTCGATGGCGCGGAACATCGACGTTGGCCGGCAGTCCTGACAAAGCGCGATGGTCCGCTGCTGGTCCTCGACGCAGTTTTCAATGAAGAGATCGAACACGATCTACTCGGCACGATCGCTTCAGGAACAATCAGTACGGAGTACTACTGGCTCGATCGCTGGTACAACATCTTCCGCTTCGGCGATCGGGCCGGGAAGTTCCAGAACTTCTACTGCAACGTCAGTCTGCCGCCGACCTTCGACGGGCATGTTCTTACTTACGTCGACCTCGACATCGACGTGCTGGTCAAACCTGACTTCTCCTACCAGGTTCTCGACCTCGAAGATTTTGAAGAGAATGCGCGGGTTTACGATTATCCTCTCGATGTCCGGGCAAATGCGCACGCCGCGCTCGCAGAGCTGATTCGGTTGATCGAGACACGATCGTTTCCATTCGACGACGCGCAACGGCGCGCATAACTATTATGGCTTCTCAACAAAAAACGAAACAGTCGAAGTCGAAGTTGGACACGTTGCGCGAGCGCAGCGCTCAGGCTGAACAGGGCGGCGGCGCAGCACGCGTCGAGAAGCAACACGCCGCCGGAAAGATGACTGCTCGCGAACGCATCGAGTTTCTGCTCGATGAAGGTTCGTTCGAAGAGTTTGACAAGCTGGTCGTGCATCGATCGAAGGATTTCGGTCTCGACAAACAGCTTTACCCGGGAGATGGCGTCGTCACCGGGCACGGACTGATCGATGGCCGCGCCGTGTTTGTCTTCGCGCAGGACTTCACGGTCTTTGGCGGTTCCCTTTCAGAAACTCACGCGGAAAAGATCTGCAAGGTGATGGATCTCGCGATGAAGGTCGGCGCACCGATTATCGGTCTGAATGATTCGGGCGGCGCACGTATTCAGGAAGGTGTTGTCAGTCTCGGTGGTTATGCAGATATTTTTCTGCGCAACACGCTCGCGAGCGGTGTGGTGCCGCAGATCAGTTGCATCATGGGTCCGTGTGCAGGCGGCGCTGTCTACAGTCCCGCGATCACGGATTTCAACATCATGGTTAAAGACACGTCTTACATGTTCATCACTGGGCCGGACGTGATCAAGACCGTGACGCACGAGGAAGTAACGAAGGAAGAGTTAGGCGGTGCGGTTACTCACAACAGCGTTTCGGGTGTTGCGCACTTCGCCGCTGACTCCGACGAACACGCGCTGCGGATCGTGCGCGAGCTCTTCTCGTTTATTCCTTCAAACAATCTCGAAGATCCGCCGCGCGTCGAGGTGAGCGATCCTGTCGATCGCATCGAGCCGAAACTGAACGACATTGTTCCCGAGGCTTCAAATCAACCGTACGACATT
>DASTOZ010000781.1:0-6498 GCA_035762365.1 Pyrinomonadaceae bacterium
TTACAACCCGTGGGACCAACGCCTCTGCCTCGTCCCTGACGCAGACCTGTTCCGCGCGATGCGCAACGGACGTGTCTCGATCGTCACGGATCATATCGAGACGTTCACCGCAGACGGTCTGTTACTGAAATCCGGCGAACACCTGAAGGCCGACATCATCGTCACCGCAACAGGACTGGTGCTGAAGTTGTTCAGCGGCATGCAACTCGTCGTCGATGGCGCTCCAGTCGATATGCCGAAGACGCTCGTGTACAAAGGCATGATGTTCAGCGACGTACCCAACCTCGCTTTCGCCGTCGGCTATACAAACGCCTCGTGGACGTTGAAATGCGATCTCGCGGCCGGGTACGTGTGCAGACTGCTGAATCACATGGACCACCACGGCTATTCCATCTGCACGCCGCGCATCACCGAGCCCGACATAGAAGAGGAGCCCGTGATCGACTTCAACTCCGGCTACGTGTTGCGCGCGCTCGATTCCCTGCCGCGTCAGGGATCGAAGACGCCCTGGCGCCTGCATCAGAATTACGTGAAGGACCTTTCGATGATGCGTTACGGCCGCATCGAAGACGGCACGATGGAATTCAAATCAACACCCAACTGCAATAGAAACTCTCCATCCGTCGCAACTCCAAGAATAGACGTTACAGGTATCTGGTGGGGTTAGTAGCAGGATTCTGCCGTCGAAATAGGCAGGGCTGTAGGTTGTCGAGGAGTTCGGGTTTTGGTTAAGCTGCGCGCGAGTCGGTTTCTATTATCCCCGGAGAAAATCGAATGACGATCTCGTTTAGGCTCTTTGGCTACTCTGTGTGCCTTACCATCGCAAGACTCATCAGAATCCCAGCCGATAGGTTGGACCACCTGATGCTTACTGAAACAAAGTAAACTGAAACGCGAGCTCACCAGCTAATAAAGAACTCACGCACCAGATTGATCCCGAAGTTCGTGAGCAACGTGCCGGTGCCCATTCGCAGGCCGTCCTTATAACTGTAGCGCTCGGGATACCACGTCTCAGTGGCGACGATCGCGCCGGTGTAAACGCCCGCCAACTTCGGCGCGGAGAGGACGCGGTTTCCGCTCTTCTTTCGCGACGTGATCGTTTCCAGAAATGCATGCTTTACGCGCGGCATCAACCCTTCGCGCCCGCTTCGGTGAAAGCCACTGTCGACATCAAGCGCTTCGTCGAGACTGTACGTCACCGTCTGCTGGATCGCGTTGCGGCCCAGGCTCGACGCAAACCGCTTGCCGTATCCCTTCATTCCCTGCCCCCACTCTTCGGGTGAGTCGCGCCATTGATCGAGTCCAGCGGCAACAGCCGCGCGCGTCAGCCTGAATGGACCAACCGTGTCTTTGACGTAACGATCGAACCGCTCGCGATGTGTGGGAAACACAAACGTATTGTACGGGTCCGCTTTAGATTTGATTGGGGTAGTGGCGCCGACTGTCTCGCCCGTCGGACGCGCCGGTTCCGGCGATGACACCGGCTCCTGAGCGTGAACGTGAGCGAAAAAAGCGACCGTCAACGATACGGCCAGGATTCCAATTGTGTATTTCGACAGAGCTAGACAGACCCGTTTCATAGAGTTCCTTCCCGCGCGCGAAATTTTCAAGGGGACTAGCAAATAAGGAGGGTCGAGACTTCTATAATCCCGAATTGACACGATAGTGAGGCTGATTTTTCATGAAAATATGCTACGGCGTGTCAGTCACTTTCAATTCCTTCACCGGCACGCCGTCGCTCCACAGGCCCATGAACCGCTGCTCCTTCGTATTTCCCAACGCATACTCTCGATTCTTGCCGTCAAAAGCAGCATCGCAGAGCGCGTCGAACAGCTTCCACGTTCCATAGAAATCGAGCGCGTTGACCATCATCGTCTCCAGCCGGAGCGAGTCGTTCGACGCACCGTTCTGCCGTGACGACGAGTTGCCGACGCGACGAGGACTGGCGGGACCGCCAACCACACCTTCGCCGCTGTCGTAACTCCGATCCATTGCGGTGGGCGCCCGATGACTCGCCTGTAACGAAGGCGTGCCATGCGTGTCGGTCACCATCATGATGAAGTCTTTGTTTCCCGCAGGAACTTGCGTCGACTCGTAGTAGATGCGCTTCGCGTCCGTGTCGCGCACGAGCGAGTCCTGATCGCCGGCTACCGCGAGCAACAGTGTCTCGGCCGGGATCTTCTTGAGATCCGCGAGCGGAATGTTGATTGGCTCCTCCGTAATGCCGGGTTCGACGGACATTACCGCCCGCACCTTCGGCAAGTTTGATTCACTCGCCAGCGCCGCGACACTTGCCGACAACAATCCGCCGACCGAGTGGCCTACAACAGCAAACTTGTTCAAGTCAGGTTTGACGTGACCACGTTCTGTTTGCAGACGATTGACTGCGTCTTTGATAGCACCCAACGTGCTCGGCAGAAACTGTTTGATGGGCGTCAGCAGCGTTTCCTGATAACGCGGGTAGACGACGATGTTCCCCCGTTTGACGAGATGGTCCAACCAGGCGCCGTAGTAGAGCGGATTCATACCACCCCACCCGTGAATGAAAACGACGAGTGGAGCGGACGCCGGCTTTGGAGAATCGGGTTCGAAAATCCAATACTCCTGATTGCCTGTGCCGTAACGGTTCCTGGTTACTTTCGCGTGAACGTACTGCTTGCCGCCGGGACCCGTAGCCGGTTGCTCCGGCGGCGTAACACGTTGAAAAGACAGAGTGGTCAGGGAGAAAAGTATGAGCGCGAGAGATGAAGCTACGAATTTTCGTCTCATGTCTGCCCTAACCACTGAATATCAGGCGCGAGTTGCAATCACTTCGAGGTATTCAGCCTCGACTGAGGTTGTCCCGTCCTTCGCCGTATTGTTCTTCGTCCAAAGATCTTCCAACTCCTTCCGCGCGGCGGCTTGTTTGTTTTCGTCGAGCGCGCCGAAAGCCTTGTTCGTCGGGCCGTAGTAAACACGGAAATGCTCGACTACTTCGGCAGGAGAAAACGGAAATTTCCAGATCACGCTTCGCAGCCGCGTTTCGATTTTCGAAACACCGTCGCCAAATCGTTCACGCACGACGTCGTCTTTGCCCCAAAGGACCGGCGAGGTCATGCCCGGCGGCGGCGGCACGTGCGCGGACATCGTCTTGAACATCTGGCCGATAAACCCGGCAGGCGTCCAATTGGCCATCGCGATCAGCCCGCCCGGCTTCGTGACTCGCTTCAGTTCCGCGGCGACGAGGTCAGGACGCGGGGCAAACATGGCCCCAAACATCGTTATCACTGCATCAAAACTCGCATCGGCGTACGGCAAAGCCTCCGCGTCTCCTTCATCAAACCTGGCGTTCAACCCCTCGCCCGCCGCGTTTGCCCGTGCCTGTTCGACGAGGTTCGGGGCGATGTCGACACCCGTCACGTCCGCACCAAGCCGAGCTGCCGGCAGTGCCAGGTTTCCAGTGCCGCACGCAACGTCGAGCACCTTCGACCCAGGCTTCAACCCCAGGCGCTTAACAAAGTCCTCCGCTTCGGTCGTATAAAACCGCGCGATCTGTCCAAAGTCTCCGGCAATCCACGTCGCGCGCAATTTCGTCTTCAGAGCATCCATCTCTGAAGCCTGACTAGCACCGTCCATATTAGTCCCCTCTCGTTAGCTAACAATTTTCGAATAAGAAGCCCGCATGGGATCGCGCGCCCCCGTGGCACGGATCATGCGGTCACTTAGTAACGCGCATTTTTGCGTAGCGAAAGTATTCACTCGCGGCATCTAAATGCAGGATAGAAAGACACTCTGGGCGCCCGCCCCTTGCTCAGACGTGGTTTAGGCAAGACATGTTAACTCGCGTTCACTCTCTTTCCGTAGCTTATACCATTGGAGTCCTGGTTTGCCTGGTCCTGATGGCCGGGGCGAACGGGGTGCTGGCCCAATCGTCGGCGGGCGAACTTCAGCAGATCCTGTCGGAAAAAGCAGCCTTTGAAACTGCCGACTTCAGTGCCCTGCAACATGGCCAGACAATCGTAAAACTAACGCCGATTACGGACAAACGCGAAGTCGCTGTTTGCGGTCTCATAACTCTGCGGACCAGCCCCGAGCAGTTTCTCCGGTCGTATCTCGATGGCCTGACGCGACAGAACAATCAAACTGTACTGGAAGCGGGCCGTTTCGGAACCGCCCCGGCTGTCGCGGATCTGCAACAACTGACGATCGACGCTGATGAGATTGAGGATCTGAAGAGCTGCGTCGCCGGCGACTGCCAGCTCAAACTCTCCGCAAAAATGATCGAGCGCTTTCGTCGCGAAGTCGATTGGCAAGCGGCGGACTACCAGGCCCAAGCCACACAACTTCTCAAGACGATGCTCGTCGATTACGTGCGCGACTATCGCGCGCGCGGTCTGGCTGCGCTCATCGAATACAACGACAAACGCGACAGCGTTCGCATGGCGGACGAACAGCAAGCGCTCAGTTCCGCGTCAGGATACTTGAACGATCTGCTGCGCGACGGGCAACCGGGATTGCAACTCGTCGAGGAAGCGATCGTCTGGTCCAAGATCAAATTCGGTCTGAAGCCGGTGCTCATGGTCAATCACGTCCGCGCGTATAAGATGGAACGGGAGCATGGTCCGCAAGTGCTGGTCGCGTCGAACCAGATTTACGCGAACCACTACTTTACGGCTTCACTGGCGCTGACGGCCTTTGTAAACGTCCCCGGCGGTGCGCCGTACCTCGTTTATGAAAACCGTTCGCGAACTGACGGGCTGGTTGGTCCATTCAGCAAGCTGAAACGGGGCGTTATCGAAAGGAAGTTAGTCGAGGGTCTCAAGTCGGTTCTGGAACAGTCGAAGGTGAGAATCGAGGGGGCGGAACTAAACGCGGAAGCCGCAGTCGCCACGCATCAATCATCCGGCTGGGGCCGGCGACTCTTTGGCGGCATTCGTCCGTTGTTATGGGTGTTGGTTATATCAGCGTTGGTAGCATTACTGCTGTTACGCAGAACTGAAACTGTCCGTGTTCCGCTGAAACAGTCGCGGATCACCACAAGGGGGAAGTTATGAAACAAGCACGACTTATGTGGTTCGTTCTGGCAATAATCGCAGGCGGCGTGTTGTCGTACGTGGCCGCACAGCAGGAGCCGAAGAATAAAGCCCCCAAGGAATCAGTCACTGTCGAGTTGAAGAATGGACAAGGCGAGTCGGTGGGAAATGCGGTGATTACCGCGATCGGGAAAGAGGGCGTTCGCATCAAGCTCGACGTGAAGAACCTGCCGGCGGGCGAGCACGGGTTCCATTTTCACGAGATGGGCAAGTGTGAAGGGCCGAAGTTCGAATCCGCGGGCGCGCATTTCAATCCCGACAAGAAGATGCACGGTCTAAAGAACCCGCAGGGGGCACACGCCGGCGACATGATGAACTTTACCGTGCGTCCTAACGGCACTTCCACACAAACAGTGACGAACAAGTTCGTCAACATGGGAGACCAGGGCGGCACCGCACTTTTCGGCGGTAACGGGACCTCGCTGGTCATCCACGCGAAAGCTGACGATCAAAAGACCGATCCGTCCGGCAACTCCGGCGACCGCATCGCCTGCGGAGTTGTAACCAAGGGCTGACGGTACTGCCGCACGGCACAGAGACACGGGTGAGTTGATCTTTCATCCGTGTCTTTTTCTTTGTAGACTCGTCGGCATTATGAGAAGGCTTCTAGCACTCGCCGCACTTTTCGCTGCCATTAGCGTCTACGCTCACCAGCAAACGGTACACATCGGCCCGGGTTTCTTTACCGGCAAAGAATATCTCGAGATGACCGACAACGAGCGACGCGCCTACGCCACGGGCGCGATCAACGGGATGCTCGTCGCCCCGTTTTTCGGCGCGCCGGAGGACAATCTGAACTGGCTCAAGACGTGCACCGCGAAGCTCTCCGACGAAGACATCGCCGCAATGCTCACGCGGCACATCCGCGACAACGAGAGCCAGTCGAACTTCAACCTCAACGTCCTCACCTTCAACGCCATGCGAAATGCCTGTCCGAAAACGAAGTAGTGTCGAAAACCGCGTTGCTCGTTCGTTAACCAATCGGACAGACTAATTCGTGTGCAAAAGGAGACGACGGCAATGCCAAATTATTTACTTTTCCTCTATTCAGAACCCGACGCTTTCAACGAAACGAGCCCCGCAGAAATGCAGGCGATCATTCAGAAATATCGCGACTGGCGGATGCGTCTGCAAAAGACCGGCGTGATCGTGGGCGGCGAAAAACTTCAGGACGGAACCGGACGCATGATGCGACGCACCGGCGGCGAAACGTCGGTGATCGACGGACCGTACACCGAAAGCAAGGAGATCATCGGCGGGTTCTTCGAGATCCAGGCGGCGGACTACGACCGCGCGGTCGAGGTGGCGAGCGACTGCCCGCATCTCGAGTACGGCACGATCGAGATCCGCGAAGTCGAAATGATCGTCACGAGCGCTGAAGCTTAGAACGGCTGTGAACACCGACGCATTAGTAGATCATCTGTTC
>DASTOZ010000782.1:0-2599 GCA_035762365.1 Pyrinomonadaceae bacterium
TTAAGGATGCGGCATTTGCGGTTGGTGAGCCATTCGGGACGATGCTCGCCAGGATGCCAGCGAACTCCGAACACTCTTCGAATGCGCGCCTCACGTTTTCGCGTCCAACATTCGGAACCTCGTCTTCCCAATGCTGCCATCCTGGGCCATCGGGTTCGCGCATCAGGTACGTTTTGTAAAGATCGTAAACATACTGCTCGTTGTTGCGATTGCGCGCTAGGTATTCAGCGGATTCAAACAGCGTCTTTCCCAACTCCACCGCTGCTAACTTCAGCGACGTCTGTCCCTGTGCGTAAGCCACGCGCAATTGATCTTTCCAGAACGTCGGCTCGTCACCACCTGGCGAACGCAGCACCGCCCAGGTGAAGAAGTTTGTGATGAACTGATCGTCGATAACAGACGGAGGCGAAAACGCACGTCTGCCAGCGTGTGCGCGTCTTGTTCGGTTGATTGCCTGTCCCAATTCGCCACGCGTGCCGGGATCGCCGACGCGCTTCCCGTTCCAAGGATTGAGCGGGACTTTCGGTGAACGAAGCGTCGACGGAATAGGAGCGGCTGGCTCGCGTTGGACGTGCGATTCATTCTGCACACCTTCCAAATCCGGCAAGCTGCCCTCCGGCTTGTCAGGTTTGGGTCGTCCCTCGCGTTTCGAACTCTGATGTCGGCCGTGTGCAGATGCGACGTCGCTAATGAACGTCGTGTTTGAGCCGAGCAAAAGTGAGGCGCAAACCGTTGCAACAAGAATGATTTTGACTACAGATCGATGAGCAACAACAGAAGCGAACATAGAGGCCTCCCGTGAGAAGTTGAGAGTCAATTGGAGGTAACGTGGGGAGCGTCATTGGGCCTCGCTCTATTAGCAATAAATATGGTCCAATCGAAGTTGGAGGTGCAAGGAGACAATGCTTAGACGGTTGTGCGCTATGAAAGTTCCAGAAGATTGTTCAGGATTCCAAAAAGTTGGATTGTTGGTTATCTAAACCCTAAATCAAAAAGCAAAAAGGGCGGCCGAAAACTCGCGCCGCCCTGGTCCATAACCTAAACAACCCGTTAAATGTCGTAGTACAACGAAAACTCCAACGGATGCGGACGCATGCGCAACGGCGTGATCTCGCGATCGCGCTTGTATCCGATCCAGCGATCGATCAATTGCGGACTGAACACGTCACCCTTCAACAGAAAGTCGTGATCGTTTTCCAACGCCTTCAACGAATCGTCCAACGATCCCGGCAGCGTCGGTACGTCTTTCAACTCCTCCGGCGAAAGATCGTAGATGTCCTTCTCCAGCGGATCACCCGGATCGATCCGGTTCTGCACACCATCGAGTCCGGCCAGCAGCATCGCCGAAAACGCGAGGTACGCATTGCAGGACGGATCCGGCGGACGAAACTCCAATCGCTTCAACTTCGGATTCGTCGAAAACATCGGAATACGAATCGCCGCCGAACGATTGCGCGCCGAATACGCGAGATTCACCGGCGCCTCAAACCCCGGCACCAGTCGCTTGTAACTATTCGTCGTCGGCGCAGCAAACGCGACGATCGCAGCAGCGTGCTTCAACAAACCGCCGATGTAATACCGCGCGAGCTCCGACAGTCCCGCGTAACCATCGCCGGCAAACAACGGCTTCTCGCCTTTCCACAACGACTGGTGACAGTGCATTCCTGAACCGT
Source organism: Pyrinomonadaceae bacterium (assembly GCA_035762365.1). Taxonomy (GTDB): domain Bacteria; phylum Acidobacteriota; class Blastocatellia; order Pyrinomonadales; family Pyrinomonadaceae; genus PSRF01. The sequence continues at coordinate 1,674 of DASTOZ010000782.1, forward strand.
TGTCGCCGTAGAGCGGCTTCGGCATGAACGTCGCCGTCTTCCCAAACTGATGGGCAGTATTGCGAACTACGTATTTGAAGATCTGGAGATTGTCCGCCGTCCCCAACATTGTCGAGTAACGGAAATCGATTTCGCACTGACCCGCCGTCGCCACTTCATGATGGTGACACTCGACAGTGACGCCACATTTGCCTAACGTCAGCGAGATCTCAGACCGCAGATCCGTGAGCGAGTCGGTCGGGGGAACAGGCACGTAGCCTTCCTTCGGACGGATGCGATAGCCGTGATTTGTCCCGGCAAACTCGTTCGCGTCGCGGCCGCTGTTCCAGTGCGCTTCGTCGGAGTCAATCGTGTAACCGGCCGAGTTCTGCTCCGTGTGGAACTTCACGTTGTCGAACACGAAAAACTCGGCTTCCGGACCAAAATACGCCGTGTCGGCGACGCCCGTAAACTTGAGATAACTTTCGGCGCGCTGCGCGACCGAGCGCGGGTCGAAAGCGTAACCCTCCTTGGTGATTGGATCGACAGCGCTGCCAATCAGGCAAAGCGTAGGCTGTTCGGCGAACGGGTCCATCCAGTAGCGCGTTGCATCGGGGACGAGCAACATGTCTGACTCGTGAATTGCCGCCCAACCGCGAATGGAGGACGCGTCGAAGCCGAAGCCGTCTTCAAACTGGTCTTCTCCGAGTTCCGCGATGGGGAAGGTTAGATGTTGCCAGGAGCCGGGCAAATCCGTGAAGCGAACTGAGACGAATTTGGCGCCCTGATCAGTTGCGTATTTCAAGACAGTCTTCGGGTTCATTTTTTCTCCTGAAATTGGGGAGTGTCGGGGGTTCTCTTCGCCCTGCGTGGTGTGTGGTGCGAAGTAATTGGGAGTGGCTAACGACTCTCGGAAAACGAACGAGCGTCATGGACAATGGCGCGTT
>DASTOZ010000783.1:0-2229 GCA_035762365.1 Pyrinomonadaceae bacterium
CGCCGATGTAGAGCACGTAAGCGCCGCGAATGTCGTCAGGTTCCATCTGACTGATCGGCACAGTTCCCGGCGCCAACGCGGTCGTCATACCTTCGCCGAAGAACTTGATCGCGGGAATCAGCACGAGATACGCCAGCACGCCACCCGCACACATGATCGACGCGATGCGCGGCCCGATGATGTAACCGACGCCCAATAACGCCGGCGAAATCTCCGCCGATATCGAACCCGCCTTGAACGGCGAACCAAAAATCTTACTCGGAGTGTCTTTCCACGCCTTCAGAGCCGCCATGGCGACTTGATAGATGAGGCCAATACCAAACCCGGTGAAGATGGTCTTAGCGCCGGCACTAGCGTCGTCTGATTCAGCCGCGCGCGCTTTGTAAACCGGGTCGGCCGCTTCGCGAGACTCGGGCGACGCACCCGCTTTCAAAACTTCAGCGCACGCCGTGCCTTCCGGATACTTGAGAATTCCGTGCTGTTGCACGATGAGCGCCCGGCGCAACGGAATCATCATCAGGATGCCGAGCAGTCCTCCCAAGGTCGCGACGAGCATCACGCGCGTGAACTCGAGGTCAAACCCGAGGATCATGATCGCCGGCATCGTCACGCCGACGCCAAAAGCGATCGACTCTCCCGCGGAACCGGCGGTCTGTACGATGTTGTTTTCGAGAATCGTCGCCTCTCGGATGCCCGCCTTGCCGAGCAGGCGGAAGAGACTTATGGAGATCACAGCGACGGGAATTGACGCACTAACCGTCAGTCCGACCTTCAACACCAGCCACAGCGACGAGGCGCCAAAGACCATGCCCAGCAGGGTGCCAACAATCAGCGGCAGTATTGTGAGCTCGCGAACGTGCGTGTTTGCAGGGATATATGGCCTGAATGTGGCCAGCAGTGGATTCGCATTAGAATCGGCAGCTCTTACTCCGACAACGTCCGGAAACTCATTCGCACCGACGCTTTCAGAAGACATTCGGTTTGACCTCCGATAGATTTTCTAAAAAAAGGAGAGAAGGGGTTAAACGCCCGCTACTTTACACGCGCGGCTCCGGCTCGGCAAGCGGCTGTTAATCCACGCCAGTGATGATTTTAACGTTAACCCGGAATGCCAGAAGTTATCTCTGCGAGCTCTGCGTGCCCTTTGCATCTCCGCGTTAAGTGGCTCTTTCAACGCAGAGACGCCGCGTATACGGAGAGGCCGCAGAGCAAAACCTTTAAGTTCAGACATCTACTCGGCGTAATCAGACCTTTCGCGGATCAAGATTGATTCGCTAAACTGTTTCCGGTCTTCGAGTTCCACTTTCCCGTTTGAGCTGGCAAACCCAATGCGCCAAACCATCGCGTCCCTGTTGCTCCTGGTCTCGCTCCTGTCGTCAGTCTCGCTGACGACCTCGCAAGGCACGCAGAATCCCGCTGCGACCGCGGCAGCTATCCCTGCACCGGCGGACGTGCTGGGGTTCGTTCCGGGTGACGATCGGAAACTGGCGTCGTGGAACCAGATCGTCGAGTACTTTCAACGTCTCGACCAGTCGAGCGACCGAGTGAAGTTTGAAACGCTGGGTCAGACCTCGATGAACAAGCCGTTCGTCATGGCGACTATCAGCTCACCGGCGAACCTGGCCAAGCTCGACGAGTACAAACAGATTCAGGCGCAACTTGCCGACCCGCGAAAACTCGGCGCGCCCGCTGTTCGCGATAAGAAGGCAGCCGAACTGATCGCTCGCGGCAAAACGATCGTGCTGATCACGTGCGGTATTCATTCCACCGAAGTCGGGTCGTACCTGTCGAGCACGTTGATCGCGCATCGTCTCGCGTCGGCGAACGAACCGGAGATCCAGAGCATTCTCGACAACACGATCGTGCTGCTCGTTCCGTCGCTGAATCCCGACGGCGTCGATATCGTTAAAGACTGGTACGACAAAACGGTCGGCACACCTTTCGAAGGCACGGATCCGCCGGAGCTTTATCACAAGTACACCGGTCACGATAACAACCGCGACTGGTACGCCTTCACGCAAGTCGAAACACAGCTCACCGTCGACAAGGTTCACAACGTTTGGCATCCGCAGATCGTCCACGACATTCATCAGCAGGGCGCGTTTGGTTCGCGGCTGTTTCTGCCGCCGTATATGGCGCCGGTTGAACCGAACGTGCCGCGTCAGATCGTCGAAGGCTACACGCAGCTCGGCGAGTGGTTGGCCGGCGAGATGCGCGCAAAAGGTTTCG
>DASTOZ010000784.1:0-5660 GCA_035762365.1 Pyrinomonadaceae bacterium
GAGAAAAGCCCGTTGTGAGGCAACGGAGAAAACGATCCAGCCGCCGGTCGCGGTGATCACCGGAGGCGCCGCGGTCCTGATCAGGACGAACAAATGGCGGCGATACAGCCTGACAGCGCGATCGATCAGATCGCCGGCGCCCAGCGGCGCGAGAGGAAGTTGACTGGCTGAAAGCGTCGACATCGATCGTGGTTGCTAGTTCTTGACGTTTCGAGTGAACGTGAAATCCGCGGCGTCGAGCGGTGAGGTAAACGAGTACTGCGTCAAGTTGAACACCCAATCGACGACGGCCGGTCTGACTTCGGATTGGATCGACAAATGAAACTTGTAGCTGTGCGGCAGCGTCAAACCCGACTCTGCTTTGAAGTCGGCAAACTCTTCGTAAGCCTCGATGCGCGTCGGCGAAGCCTGCTGACTTTGAGGCGGCGGCAAGCCTGGGCCACCACCCGCGATCCGTCGTTGCTCCGATGCATAAATCGTGCGCGAATAATCAGTGCGAACGTGACGAAACGTCTCGGGATCGAAGTAGAGGACGATCTTCACATCAGCACCTTTGCGCGGGCCGTACTTCAACGCGTGTACTTGCTTGTCGCCTATCTTCTTCAGACCCGAATACTCGAGTTTAGGATTCTTTTCGGCGAGGTTCAGCAACGGCCATGACTCCGACAACGTGCCGCCAACCAACCCTTCTTTGAACAATACCTCATTCTCGAGAAAGAACTGCGCGAGGCAAGTACGAGAACCCGGTGTCAACTGGCTCGCTGCAAACTTCTTTCCGTCATAACGCAGTGCTTCCTGCGAATATGCGCCCTCTGGAAAACTCATGTTGATGAGGTTCGCCGAATCCGTCGAAGCCATCAGAACCTCGCCGTCAACTGTGCCCTCGCCGCAGAGTCGCACTGAGACGGAAGCGGTGCCTTTGATTCTCGTGCCGTTGACCTTCGCTCTCGCTTCTGGGAGACCGATAGCTTCCAGGTGCTTAGCGACGAGGTCTTCGGGCTTGAGCTTGTCGTCAGCGCGAACGGGCGGGATGAAAACGATGGCCGCTAAGAAAAGACCTCCGGCCAAGAATCGTCTTGCTTTGTTTACGACGGGAGCCGTCATGACTCGTTTTCTCCGTCTTCGAATGGGCAGTTCAGAAACGCGAAGTCCAATCGGCATTATCCGGAATTTCGCTGTCGGCGCAAGAAAAAACCGGGTGTTGCTTGTGACAACAACACCCGGTTCGGATTAAGGGTCTCGTTGGAGACCTCAGGTTGTTAGAAGGTGAACTTCCACGAAAGCTGAATGATTCGTGAATCGAACGCGGCGTTGATCTTGCCAAAGTCGGTGTCGTCGATGTTCAGCGTGTTCGGCACCGAGAAATTGGTGTGGTTGAAAACGTTGAACGCTTCCAGCCGCAACTCAACACCAAGTCGCTCTTTGAATCTGATTCGCTTGATAACCGCGGTATCGACGTTCCAGTAACCTGGGCCATCGACCGGAGTCAGGCTCAAGTGACCGACGTCGCCGGGGCCCGGATGGGTAAAGAACGCCGGATTGGCGCGACCATCAGAACCGATCAATGACGGATCGACCACCAATGGAGCTCCGGTGTTCGGGTTGTGGAACAATCCGGTCAATCCCTGCAACTCGGAAATCGTCAAGGTCGTGTTCGGTGTGTTGTTGCCGGAGCGCGCCGCTCGGTTGAGAGTGCCGCGTCCGGAGATGAATGAGATCGGACGGCCAGTGCGAAACTGCGCAATGCCGCTGATCTGCCAACCACCGAGGAACTTGCCCTTGGCGCCGCCGTCGTTCCAGAACCGCTTGCCAGGACCGATCGGAAGCTCATACACGAAGTTGCCCTTGAGAACGTGTTGCACGTCCTGGTTGAGACGCTTCTTCTCCCAGGCATCGCCAACGGTGTTGTCGAGGTATGGGGCAAACTCGGCTTGCGCCTGTTCGGCGTTCGTGAATGCCTTGCTCCACGTGTAGTTGACCTGATAGTACCAGCCGCCGGTGAACCGTCTTCTGATCTCTGCTTGCAGACCGTGGTAGTTGGACCAGCCGCTGCTGCCGATGTAGTCGGTAACGAATGCATTACCGTTGACGGGCAGGAAGAAACTCGGGCACGGACGGCCAACACCAGTCTCGATACACGGCTGAGCCGTGTTGAGGAAGGTGTTGCGCGACGAGACGTAATTGGAAGCGAGTTCAGCCACCTGGTTCTGACGGATCAGATTCAGGATCGTGGCGTTCGTCAGGTTTCCACCGCTGCCGAGTCGCCCAATGACCGAAAGCTGTTGGCTTCCCGGAATGGCAGCGTTGAATGCCGCGCTGGTGCACTTTTCAAGCGGAGTTCCTGGACCGCTTACTGTCGCTCCCTGAAGTTCGCAATTCTGTCGAGCTTTCAGGAAGTCAGCCAGGAAACCATTCTGGAAGATGATCAGCTGGTTGGTATCGAGGCCCCGCGTGAGTTGCACGCCGCGGTTGCCGACATAACCAACTGACAGCGCGGTGTCTTTCATGACCTCGCGCTCGATACCGATATTCCATTGTTCGGCGTACGGAGTCTTCAAATTGTACTCGGTCGTAAACAGAGTTGGTGTTTGCGACAGGGCCAGGTTGTCAACCAGAGTACGCGGAACTTTGAACGCTGGAATTGGAACCGAACTGAATGGGACACAAACCACTGGTGTTCCGGTGCAATTATTAATGCCACCAGCGACCGTGCCAGCCAACGTGGACACAGTCACGGTTGACTGCAAACCAGCGTTGCCGCCGACGGCAGCGTTGTTGAGCACGGTGGCGTTGTTGTCGATCGCGTAAGCAATCGAGAAACCACCGCGGACTGACGTCTTGCCATCCTTGAACGGGTCCCACGCGAAACTAAAGTTCGGCGCGAAATTGTCAAGGTCTTTGGCCAGGAATTCGCGGCCGGTGCCCTTGCCCGCAAAATCCAGCACTGCATTCGGATCACGAAGCACGTCGAGCGAGAGATCCTTGGGCATGAGGCCGAGGCCGTTTCTCTCCGTGAGCGGTCCGATGTATTCCCAACGCAGTCCGATGTTCAAAGACAGGTTTGGTTTGATGCGCCAGGTGTCAGTGCCATAAAGGGCGAAAGTGTTGTAGTCGAGGAAACGTCTTGAGCCGAGGCCACGCGTAAAGCCTGACGTGCGGTCGGCGACGTTGAACGTTTCCGACACTGAGTTGACAGCACCGGTAAGCAGGCCCAACAGACTGTTGGCCGTGCCAAACTGGGTCGTCGAGATTCCGCCCGGGAACATTCCCGTACCCAACGGCGAAGGGTTTGTGCTCGAGTTGAAGCCGACGCTGTACTGCTTGACGATACCCGCATCGTTGAAGTTCAGGATGCGAATGAATCGGGCGCTGGTGCCGAACTTGAATACGTGGTTCCCCTTGACCCAGGTCAGGTTGTCGATCAGGTCGTAGTTCCGCGGTGCACGTCCCTGTTGCAGGAAGTTCTGAACCGGGTTCGTGATCAGCGGCAGCGTCAAGCGATAGCCTTCGCTGAAGTCCTCATTGTTGAAGAACAGAGGCGTACTCGACGAGAAGCCAAACCGTGCTTCGTTGGTGATGTTTGGCGTCAAGTTGCCGATCCAGGCGATGGCCCAACGCGGCCTGGATGATTCCTGTCCACCACCCGGCAATCCCGGAAACTGTTCGCCGATGTTGTTCAACTGCACGTCGTTCGGCAGTTTGGAAAGGAAGTGTGAATAGACACCTTCGACGCGATGTTTCGTCGTGATGTCGTAATCCAAACGGAAACCGATGTTGCGTCCGGTGCTGCCGTTCGGTGTATTGAAGCGGAAGCCGGCAGTGTTGCGACTGTCGCCGATCTGTGTGTTGTTCGAGGCCGGAGTTAAGTTAATCAACTCCTGGATGCGCGGATCGATCGAGCGACCGGTCAGTCCCAACAGGTTTACCGTCTGGGTTGATCCAGGCGCGATCCCCTGAGGACATCGCGTGTTCGCCGGAGCGCTCTGATCGTTGAAATTCGCGGTGCAGGAGACGATGTAACTGAAGTTGCCCGTGCGCGCTGGGTTCAGTAACACAGTGCGGTTGGGATTAAAGTCTTGTTTGGTGTCGGTGTATTCGTAGAAGAAGTAAAAGAAGAGTTTGTGCTTCTGCGTCAGAACAGGACCACCTTCGCCAAACCTTGGCAACGCAAAAGGACCGCTGACGTTGAAACCGTATTGATGTTGCAGCAGGATCGGCTTCGGCAAGCCGCTGATGTTGTTGAAGAACGTGTTGGCGTCAAATTTGTCATTGCGATAGTAGTCGTATGCCTCGCCATGAAAACTTGAACCACCGCGCGGAGTCGTAAGCTTCACTTGCGCGATGCCTAGACCATCTTCTGCGCCAGCGTTCTGAGTGGTCAATGAAAACTCGGCAACAGCCGCAACGCTCGGCGTGTTCACGCCAAATAGCGAGTCCGTGCGCACGAGGTTATCGTTGATCTCGATGCCGTCCCACGTAATGTTCGAGAACGAACCACGCAAACCGTTAATTGATGCTTGTCGCGTATTCGTGTTTGTGTTCACACCTGCCAAGCCGCCGGCAAGGTTGATCGGGTTTCGGCCGTTGAGCGGAAGGTCCTGCACCTGTTTGACGTCAATCGTCGAGGTCAGTTTCGCGTCTTCCGAACGGATGAGCGACTGGGCATCTGACGCCGTCACCGAAACTGTTTCAGTAACACCACCAGCTTCAAGCGTGAGCGAGTTCAACACGACCGGCGTGTCGACGTTAACGATCAGGTCGGTCACGTTCAACTTTTTGAAGCCAGTGCCTTCGACGGCCAAGCTGTACGTTCCGGGCCGAACGTCAGTAAGCGTAAAGCTGCCTTCTTCGTTCGTGCTAACTTCTTTCTGATCTTTGGTGGCCTTGTCAGTCAGGGTCACTTTCGCCCCCGGGACAACCGCGCCCGCGGTGTCTTTGACGATGCCGGAGATGCGTGAGTTAACCGTCTGTGCAAAGGCGATGGAAGTTGCGCCACCAAGCAATACGGCACTTAGCAGCAGAGAGACCAGGTTCATGCGGCGCGCAGGGTTAAGCACACCCCTGCAACCGCTAAAAATAGAGTTCACAGGAAGCTGAAAACTTCTCATTGTTGCTCCTTCATTTTTTTCTGAGTTAGGGCGCCCGACCTTGGCGAGGGGCTACAAGGCGGGAACTCTGAGTTTCGTCGACCTCACCGTTGAGGACTCAGGGGGAGAGATGGGTCGAGATTTCTGTGTCTTCCGACTCGGCAAGATGCGTGCCGCTAAGTGCTACCGACGCGACGCGTTTTTTGGAGCAATTAAACGAATTTGCGGCGGTCGGTTCGTCCGTAAAATTGCGGATTTTGGATCGCTGTGCAAATTAATGAATCTGGGACACAATTCTGAATGGAAAATCCCGTCGAACGGACACCTCAATATTCGAGCTGACCCTCGTAGATCATGTCGCTCACTTTGAAGCGTCGATCGACTTTTATGCCGTTCGGATACTTGGTCACGAAGCGAACTTCGCCGGAGTTTGAGTTGATAAAAGGCTGGTTGTCGACGTTGCGAAGAAAAATAAAGCGCGCCCCAAATCCGTCTGAGCCTGGCGGCACATACTCGTACAGAAAATGACGCTTGCCGTCGCGCTCGAGATACGTCTCGTTTTTCAATGTCGCG
>DASTOZ010000785.1:0-7186 GCA_035762365.1 Pyrinomonadaceae bacterium
CGCCGGACTCTATCCCGCCGGTGTGATCTGCGAAATCATGAACGAAGACGGCACGATGTCGCGTCTGCCGGAGCTCGAAACGTTCGCGAAGCAACACAATCTGAAGATCATCAGCGTCGCTGATCTCGTGCGATATCGCATGAGTAAGGAAAAGATGGTGCGGCGCGTGGTCGAGACCGATTTGCCCACCGTCTACGGCCGCTTCAAAGCGATTGCTTACGAAAACGTGATCAACGGCGACGTGCACCTCGCGATGGTCATGGGCAACGTCAAGACTGACGAGCCGGTGCTGGTGCGTGTCCACACGGAAAACGTCACCTGCGACATGTTTGGCTCGTTGATCGACGACACTGGTTTCCAACTGCACACGGCGCTCGAGAAGATCGCTGCCGAAGCGCGTGGCGTGGTGCTTTACCTGCGCCAGCGCGAGCACAGTCTGGATTTGGTCAACCAGTTGCGTACGTACAGCCTGATGCAGGAGAAGGGCGTCAGTAAACGCGAGGCAAGTCTGGAAACAGGTTATGGAGTCGATCGCGACTACGGCGTGGGAGCCCAGATTCTCCACGACCTGGGGTTGCGGCGGATACTACTGCTTTCGAATCATCCCCCCAAAGTAGCAGCGTTGGAAGGTTTTGAGCTTTCAGTTGTCGGCAACGTGCCGCTCGGCGAGCCCGCTTCTTTGAAGGACCAGCAGGCGGCCGAAGTCAACAGCAGAGAGCAACGAACCTGAGCGTTACGGCCATCCGAACTTGGTGGTCCAGGATTTAAAATCCGTGTGAAGCGGTGCAGTACAAAGCTGACACCTGTTCGGTCTCTCCCTCTAAGCAGTCGAAGTTCTCTGAGTCGCGTGGCGGCTGTGTGTTATGAGTGCAGACGATCCAAATAACACGGATTCCCGGCAAGATCTCCCTCCACCGGAGCCCGAGAAACCCTCGGTCGTAAGGCGGTGGCGTTACTTCTCGCGGCGTCATGCGATTATTGCGGGACTGATCATCGCTGCCGTCGTTATCTTCGGCGTCCTGCTGGCGTTCTTCCTTTACCGGCTCGGTTACGTCGATCGCTACATCGCGAACCAAATCAAGCAAACGTTTGCGAACTACGGCATCCGCGCGGAGATCCGCGAATTTCACGCGGACGTTCCGCCGCAGACCGTGAAGATGTCTGGCGTCGAGCTTTACGACGCGGCCACCGGCGAACGACTCGGCAAGATCGATCAACTTGACGCCACGATCCGCATCGAAGACCTCTACGCGCTGAACCTTCGCCGCAACATCAACCTGAAAGATCTCAAGATCCGTGGGTTTGAGGCGTGGGTTACGTTCGACGAACAAGGACGGTCCAATTTCCGCAACATACGCATTCCACCTCCCGAGCCGAACAAGCGCATTCTCTTCGCGTACTCGACCGCCAGCGTGCAAATCACGGACGGTGTCATTCACTACGGCGACGCGCGTCACGAGATATCCGGCGAAGGGCGAAATCTTCAGATGACGGTCCAACCCGACGACCCGAACGCGCCGGCTGAAAGCCGAATGAACACCGTCACTCTGAATCTCAGCGACTCGAACTTCACTTACGACGGCCGCTCCGTCAACGACATCGACGTGTACGCGCACGCCCGCGTGAACCAGACGCGCGCCGAGGTTCAGGAACTGACGCTGAAGTCTCCGGTTGCCGAAGCGCGTTTGACGGGAACGATGGACGACTGGCGCGCGCTCAGTTACCAGATGCAGATCACGTCGTCAGTCGACCTGACGCAACTCTCCGACTTGTTGCAGCCGAGCACGACGCTACGCGGCGGCGGCAGTTTCGCGGGCACGGTCACCGGGAAGGGCGATCAGTTCAAGATCACGGGCGAAGTTAAGTCGGACGCGCTGGCGGCGGACGGTGTGCGGTTGCAGGGACTCAACGTCAGCGCGAGTGGTTCGGTCGATGGCCGCAGCTACGACATCAACGGCAAAGCAGTTGCCGATCTGCTGAACGCGGGCGAGTTTCGGATCGACTCGGTGCAGTTGATGGGACAGGTGATGGGCACCGGCACCGATTTCCGTTGGGTCGGCGAACTGCGTGCAGTTGCCGAGAGAAGTTACGGCACGACTTTGACGGGACTGATCCTGCGCGATGCGCGCGCGGAGATGAACAAAGGCGTGCTCACCGCATCGTCACGTCAGTTCAATGCGAATAGTCTCGTCGCTTCGGGTGCGAAAGTGAACGGAATCACCGCTTCGGATCTGCGGGTGCGCAACGAGAACGACGTGACGACTGCCAGCGTGGCGAGCGTCAAGGCGGGCGACATCACTGCGTCGGGCGCGCGGGTGCAGGGTGTGACGGCAAACGATATCAGCGTCGACGATCGCGGTGGCGTCACGAGCGTTGTCGTCAAGAACGTGCAAGTCGGCGCGACGAGTGCCGCGGGCGCGGAGATTGGCGCGCTGAACATCGCGGGTGTTCGTTTATCGGTGCGCAATCGACGAATCGAAGGACAGACAGCAGACATCGACGCGGGCACGGTCAAGATTGGCCAAGCTCAAGACGGGGGCCAGGTGGAGAACGTGAAACTCGCGCGACCGGTGTTTGTGGTCGAGCCCTCAGGAAGTTATCGCGCGAGTGCTGATCTGAGCATCGGCGGCGGCGTGATGGGTCAGATGAGCCTGGGCCAGGCGCGCGCGTCGGTGGTCGCGACGAATCGCGAGATCCAGTTCAACAACTTCACCGCCGACGCATTCAACGGCCGCGCCAGCGGTAACGCCCGCATCGCACTCAACAAAAGCGGCGCGTCGCAAGTGGCCGCGGACTTCAACAACATCGACGTTGCTGGTCCACTCGCGGCAATCGCCGGCAGTGCAGTTCCGCTGACAGGACGCGCAACGGGCAGAGTCGATCTGACGTTCCCCGGCACCGACGTCAAACTCGCCACAGGCACGTTAACCACACGACTCTCCGCTGAAGCTGGTGAGACGAGTGCCGACAGGATTCCGATCACCGGCGAAGTCTCAGTACGCGCCAATCGCGGACTGTTCGACATCCAGAACGTTAATCTACAAACACCGGCGACGCGGTTGAATGCTTCCGGGCAGTTTTCGTACGAAGGCGATTCGAATCTGACCGTCGATCTTGCTTCTTCAGACGCGGAAGAGCTTCAAACAGTTCTCATTTCGTCCGGATTGTTACCCGCAGTCGAACGGGAGTTGGAGACCTGGGACGTCGGCCTCGCCGGACAGCTCGCCTTCAACGGCAACATTCGCGGGCGACTCGAGTCGCCGGACGTGACCGGACGCTTCTCGCTCGGTTCGCTGTTGGTCAAAGGAATCGATCTGGGCTCGCTAGCTGCGTCGATCGTGATGAACAGCAAAGAGATCCGGATTCCCGATGGTCGTCTCACGGAGCGCGACGGCGGCGGCATGCAGTTTTCACTCGTCACGCTGCGAAACGAAGAAAACAAGACCTCGATCGACGCGACTCTCGATCGCATGAATGCTCGTGCCTTGCTGGCGCTGTCGCCAAAGAGTAATGAGCAACTTGCTTCTGGCACCGAAGGCGATCTCTCAGGCGAGGTCAAGATTGCGGGCATCCCAAACGCGATGAGCGGCAGCGCCGATCTTCGTCTTGGAACAGGCAAGCTCGGCGGTGAACCGTTGCAGGGAATGACGGCGCGCGCCACGTTCAACGGCACGAACGTCAACATCGAAAACGTCGATATTCGTCTTGTCGCCGGGCACATCGTCGCGAGCGGCACAATCAACACCGAGACTGAGCAGTTCAACCTGCAGGGCAAAGCCGAGAATGTTCAATTAGCCCGGCTCGCGGCGTTCAGCAGCCGGCCGGGAATGCCCGTCGTCACTGGAGTCGCTAACTTCACCGGCAAAGTCAGCGGCGTCGGCGTGCAAAACTTTTCCAGTTATCAGGTGACGCTCGATGGCGAAGCGCGCGACGTGACTATCAACGGCCGCGCAGCCGGCAACGTAGCGCTGGTCGGAAGGACCGAGAATCAACGGCTGAGCGTCTCGCTCACGAGCAGTCTTCTGGGCGCGCCGCAGCTTGTCACTGCGGAAGTGAACCTTGCCGACGAGTTCCTGGCTTCGAAGATCGACACAACGTTCACCAATGCTGATCTGACCAACCTGTTTCAGATTGCTTTGCCAGGCGCCGCAGTCAGGATGTCGGGTCGAGCCACCGGAACGATTTCCGCCAGTGGCAATCTGGTCGACGACGACAACAATTTTTCACTGGCCGGTTTGTCAGGCGCCGCAAAATTTTCCGAACTCAGTTTTCGCGTTGAAGACATTCAACTCAACGCCACGACGCCGCTCGAGATCGCCTTCAAGCCAAACGAGATCGATTTCAAAGAAACCCGTTTCACCGGACCCGGCACCAACATCGTGATCTCCGGAACGCTCGCCACGGCGGCCGGTGGCAGGCAGGACCTCAACGTCAATGGCAACTTGAACCTTCGAGTTCTCAATGGCGTTTCACCCGACTTCTTTTCATCTGGCTCCGCGCAGGTCGCTGTCACCATCGCAGGCAGTTTCGAAGATCCACGCGTGCAGGGACGTGCATCGCTCGACAACGCGTCCGTCTCGATCCTGCTGCAAAACGACCGTTGGACCATCGCGAACTTGCGAGGCGGCGTGAGGTTTACGGCGAACCAGGCGCAGATCGATTCACTCACGGGCACACTCGGCGGCGGTCGCGTCGAAGCGACGGGTGGCGCGCTGCTCGATGGCTTCACGGTTTCCGCGTTCCGCGTCAGCGTTCATGGCGACGACGTCACCGTTCCGTTTCCGGAGGACTTCCGTTCGACGCTCGATGCAGACGTCGAGATTCGCGGCTCGTCACGCGAGCAGTTGATCGGCGGCGTCGTAACTCTTCGTCGCACCGAATACACGAAGGACATCGAACTGGCGGATCTCATTAACACGCGGCGCGGCGAGTCGATCGAGGAAGGCGCCGAGATTGAACTAACGCGCACCGCGGTATTTGCCTCGCTGCGCGTCGAAGGGCGAAACGCGCTCGTCGTGCGCAACAATCTCGCGGACCTCGTCGGCTCGGTTTCGCTTCAGTTGGATGGACCGGTAAACGATCCGACGATCTCCGGCCGGATCACCGCAACCAGCGGCACGCTCAACTTCCGCAACGATCGCTACGACATCACGCGCGCGTTGCTCGATCTGCCACCCGCGCGAAATGCCGATCCGATCGTCAATATCCAAGCCGAATCGCAGATTCGCGGTTATCGCGTGATCGTCAGCCTGACTGGTCCACTCTCGCAACCGCAGGCGGCGGTGCGTTCGGAACCAGCGTTGCCGCAGGCTGACGTCGTTTCGTTGATCACCACCGGACAGCTCTCTTCCGGCGACACGAGCGCGTCGATCCTGTCGCAATCGGAAGTGGGCGCCGCCACGAGTCTGCTGACAGACGCGTTGATCAACGCGCCGGCGCAGCGCGCCACGAGCAAACTGTTTGGCCTGACGCGTTTCGAGATCAGTCCCGTGATTGGCGGCACTGCTGGTTCGACACCCGCAGCTAGACTGACGCTCGGCAGGCGAATCAGCAAAGAGGTGACGGTCACTTACTCGACCAACGTCACCTCCGACCCAAACCAGATCCTGGCGGTCGAGTATCGCGTTTCCGATCGGCTGTCGTTCGTTGCGCAGTATGAACAGGCTTCCACCCGACGATTGAGTGCACGCACTAACAACTTCAATTTTGAGATTCGTTTCAGAAAGAGATTTTGAGCAAGGGGTGGAGTTCGTCATTGTTGCGACCGATGTCTAGTATCCGCGTAGCGCCGATCATTCTGCTCGTGTCTTTGTTTATCTCGAGAGCGCACGGCGGAACTGTTAAAGAAGTCAGGATCGAAGACTACGAAGGCCGGCAGATCGCCGCCGTCGAGCTGGTGTTTGAAGGCTCGCGCACGTTCCCGACGGTGCAGGCCGAGTTCATGACGCTGTTGCGAGTTGCGCCGAACACGCCGTTTTCCGCGGTGCGTGTGCGCGAGTCGTTGCAGGCGTTGTTTGACTCGGGGCGCGTAGCGAATGCCCGCGTCGAAGTCATCGAAGAATCAGGTCGTGCTGGTCCAGTCAGGCTGCGCTTCGTCGTCCACCGGCAAATACAGATTAGCGAGGTCCGCATCGACATCACGCCTCCGGCGGACGAGACCATCTCCGCCGAAGAGATTCGGGCGCGCTTGAATTTCCTCCAACCGGGCACTCGCGTAACTAAACAAACGATCGCGCGCAATGCGGATGAGATTCAGATCTATCTGCGCGACCGCGGCTATTTCAATGCCACGGTTGAAGGCGTCGAGGAGGTCGATCGCAGCGGCATACGCGAGACCGTAACCTACCGCATCAATCCCGGCGAACAGGCACGCGTTGAAGCGTTCGACATTCGTATCGCAGGCTTCAACCCGGCTCCTGTTCGGCCGACGCTCGCGTTGCAGAACGGCACTACGTTCACGCGCGACGCCCTCGCCCAGGACGTGAAGAAAATCCGCGATGCGTTGGTTGCAGCCGACTTTCTCTCACCGGTGTTGGAGGACCCGCGCATTGAACGAGACCCCGAGAAGAACTCCGTCAAGATCACGTTAGGGGGTTCGCTGGGACCGAAGGTGCGGGTTGCCGTCACCAACATCGAGCTCAGCGAAAAGAAACAACGCGAACTGCTGCCGGTCAAACGCGAGGGAAACATTGACTTCTCCGCGATCGTCGAAGGCGCTCGCCGGATCAGAAACGATCTTCAGGAAGATGGTTACTTTTTCGCCGAGGTAACGGAAACATGCACCGTTAGCAATCCGCCGGCCGACATCGGCACGAACGGCACGCAGGAAACGTGTGAGAACCTGAATCCGCTGACGTTAAGCGGTAACAACGTCGAGATCAAATACGAGGTCGAGAGAGGCAGACGTTTCCGCTTGGCCGACATTCGCATCACCGGCACAAACAAGCTCTCTTACGAAGATATCGAGCCGAACCTGAAGAGCCAGAAAGCGAGCGCGATCGGTTTGATTCCGTTTCTGGGATACGGTCGAGGGTACACGAGCTTGACGCTGTTGGAGCAGGACCGTCGCACTGTCGAAGCCCTGATGCGCGATCTTGGTTACCGCAAAGCAAAAGCGACTACATTGCAAGGCGTCTCAATCAACGGTGACGATCTGATCATCACGTTTCAGGTTGACGAAGGACCG
>DASTOZ010000786.1:0-2650 GCA_035762365.1 Pyrinomonadaceae bacterium
AAGCGGCAGTAGTTGGAAATTCCCAGCGTTTGCACCATGTCTTCCAGGTTCTGCCGGATCGGACCGTCGCCGCCGATAACCAACTCGAACGAGTTCAGCCCCTTTTCGACGAGCAAATGGACCGCCTTGATGAGATGCGGCAGTCCTTTTTCTTCGGCCAGTCGCGCGGCGACAAAAAACCTGGCGCCGGTGTTTTCGGGTTCTTCGAATCCGTTCGCGGGTACGAAGAAATCGGTGCGCACCATCTCGCCGATGATTTCGATGTCGACTCCCGGCTGAACCTCCATGAGTTGACTCGCCAACGTCGGACTCACGGCGACCACTCTGTTCACCTCGCGCAGCGTTTCACAAACCAGTTGTCTCTTGAGGTCCGTCGTGAGGTGCATCGTGTAGGGACTCGAATGCTCGGTCAGCACCACCGGAATGCCGGTTCGACGGCCTACGCCAAGCGCCGACCAACCACCCGGCAGCGTACTGTGTGCGTGAATGACATCAGGCGTGCCCCACTCCTGGATCACTTTCTTGAATCCGTTTTGCGCGGCCCTGACGTACGTCGCGTGGTCGATCGATTCCGGGCCATGAGGAACGAGTGGCCGCGCGAATTCGCGATAGATCGGCAATCCGGCCCGTTGTTTCTTGACCGACTTGTCCGGAGCGTTCGGCTTCATGAGGTTCCGCCACGAAGCCATCTCGGGAATCAGCACCGCCACGTCGTATTCGCGCGCGAGTGTAACGGCCTGCTCTTCAATGAACACGCCGCTGATCGGATCGTCGTCATCCGGATACCACGAGGCCACAAAGAGAATTTTCTTCTTCATACCGTGCCTTGAGACGACAGACGAAACCGCGCCAACGATAGAAGCATCCGCACGTCTTCACCGGTCGGCAGCAATATCTGCCGCACAGACGCGCCAGTCTCTCGTTTAAAGAGAGCGATCAGCATTAAAGCGCTGAGCGAGTAGGAAGCCGTGCTGGCGATGGCCGCGCCGACGATGTTCAGTCTGGGGATCAACATGAAATCGAGAGCGATCGTGACGACCAACGACAGTCCGGAAACCATGAGGTTCAGATGGGGCTTGCCTTTGCCGGCGATGAACGCTGCCAGCACAGTCGCGATACTAAAGACCACGATCCCCGGCAGTATCCACAAAAGCGCCATGATGCTTGGGCGAAATGCTTCGCCGTACAACGCTGGTATTGCCTGCGTCGCGAGTAACGCCAGCGCCACCGCGCCGGCTGCCGTGGCCCAAAGCGAGAGTCGACAGACTCGCGTTGTGTGCTCGACGATCACACCCGGATCGGATGAAGCTGCAACCTTCGGCAATAAGACACTCGCCACTGAGCTCGACATCAGCCACAGCAATTGCGCGAGCGACACCGCCAGCGTGTAACGACCTACTGACTCGCGTCCGGCAAAATAACCGACGACAAAGACGTCGAGCTTATAGTTCAAAAACTGCGCAAGGTTCGCGGCGTAACATGGGACCGCAAAGGCCCACGCGGCTTTGAGTCCGCTCAGATCGCGTGAGAGTTTAAATTTCAAACCAAGCGACGCGAACATCAGAATGCCGATCAGCGCGCTTGCGCCCAACGCCACCAGAAACAGAAACACGACCGACAGTTGTCTGCCGGAGAAGTAAAGCACGCCGTAGAGAATGAACAGGCTGGTGAACTGCGCGACGCGGCCGATGAATTCAGAGTTGTTGACGACCGCGATCTGTTGCTGTCCGGTGAGAATCGCAGACCAGAACTTGCTGATCAGATCGACCCAAACGTAGAGGACCACACCGACGACGATCCACATGCCCCAGTTCGGCAGGAATGTCTCGAAGTGATTGGTGAAGCGCAGGATGGTTAATGCGAGCAGCGCAACGAGCGCTTGCAGAATCGAGACGACAACCAGTTGCGACGCGATCACGTTCGCCGCGGCCTTGCCCTGCGCGACAACAAACGTGACCCCCTGCGGCAGCGAGACACCGAGCACCATCGCGAGCAGTGCAGCCGTGGCGATGATCAGGTCGAGACTTCCCTTACCCGCCGGACCAACCGTCCGCGCGATCAGGATACTGGTGGCGATACCTAACGGGAGCAGAAAGACGTTGACACCAAAGGCGTGAAGAGTTTTAGGTAATCCAAAGGTGCGATTCGCGTGATTTCTAAGCGTAGTCGACATCAATCCGTCCGTGGTAAATCCCACCAACGAGAGTTGGTGGATTGTTCATTTGCGGCCTCAGCTTTAGGTCGGAAGTGAAACTTCCACCAACTGTCGTTGGTGGGATTCGAAATCTCTAATCCACGCCCGTAGGCTGGAACCGAACAATCCGCCCACTGCCGTAGGCGGGATTCACGATCTTCTTAGCGCCAGGATGTCGCCGTCGTAGTGGTGGAGGCGATAGCCGGTTTTACGAAGCAGCTTGCGCGCCTGCTCAAACTCTTCGTCGCTGAGCAAGTGATGTTCGAACATGATGACTGACGGCTTGTAGCGGTCGATGTCGAGCTGCGACAGGACCTTGTAGTCGAAACCCTCGGTATCGATGTGAAACAGATCGATCGCGTCGACCCGGTTCCGTTCCAGAACATCACGCAACGGCAAACACTCGATGTCTTCTTCAACGATGTATGGCGTTATCTTCTCGCCAAGTCCGCTCGT
>DASTOZ010000787.1:0-4069 GCA_035762365.1 Pyrinomonadaceae bacterium
CAGTGCTCACCTGTCACCTCCAAAGGAATAGGAGTAGGAATAGGTAGATCCAAAGAGCGTCCATGAAATGCCAGTAAATCGAAACGGCGTCAGCCGAGGCCTGCCGTTTCTTCAGAATCGCGTCGTCGGTCGTGATCCAGCGCGAACGCAACCACAGGAAAACGAGTCCGAGTAGTCCGCCTGCCAGGTGCACCGCGTGTGCGCCCGTCAGCAAGTAGAAGAACGAACTGTGTGGATTGCTCGAGAGATAGAGTCCCCAGGTTTTCAGTTGTTGCCAGGCAAACAACTGCGAAGCAAGAAATGCAAGACCGAGAACGACGGTGACGGCAACCCACTGCGTGTACGCTTTCTTCAGCGACGCTTTCAACTTTCGGCGCGCCAGTTCGAGTGTGACGCTGCTCGCCAGAATAAAGATCGTGCTGAGGATCAGCACGCGCGGCATTGGTAACGCAATCCAGTCGCTGGCGGAGCTGGCGCGCACGATGTAGGCGCTGCTCAACGACGTGAACATCATCGTTACGGACGCGAGCGCGACCCACATGCCGATGCGATAACGATTGGCGTGCGACTCCGGATCGCGAAAGCTGCCGCCGCGTTTCGACCCGTTTCCGTTTGGTCCGGGAAGTCCGGGGCCACTGCTAGCGCCTTTTTTAATTACTGGTGGTCTAGTGGTGACCATTGTGGCCATTTTCGCCTGGCACCTCAGCTTCTATATCAGTCTGCATCACGAAGTCTTTCGGCGCGCCAGGTACCGCAAACTCGTAGGGGCCGTGATAGACCGTGGGTAACACACCGGCGAAGTTGTCGTGCGGCGGCGGCGACGAGGTATTCCATTCCAGCGTCGTCGCTTCCCACGGATTGTCACCGGCCTTCTCGCCTTTGAAGATGCTCCAGAAGACGTTGAAGTAGAAAAGGAATTGCACCGCGATCGTGATGATTGCGGCTATGGTGACGAACACCACGAGCGGGTGCAGCGACGCGAGAAACTCGTATTCTCCGAAACTCGAGTAACGACGCGGCATTCCCTGAATTCCCATCACGTGCATCGGGACGAAGATGGCATACACGCCGACGAAGGTGATCCAGAAGTGCAGCTTGCCGATACGCTCGTTCATGAAGCGTCCGAACATCTTCGGAAACCAGAAGTAGGTCGCGGCAAACATACCGAAGATCGACGCCACACCCATCACAAGATGGAAGTGTGCGGTGACGATGTAGGTATCGTGCATCGCCAGATCGAGCGAGCTCTGGCCCAGGATCAGTCCGGTGATACCACCCGCGACAAACAGCGAAACGAAGCCGAGCGCGAACAGCATCGCCGTGGTGAAGCGAATCCTCGATCCCCACAACGTGCCGAGCCAGTTGAACGTCTTGACCGCCGACGGGACGCCGATCGACAGCGTCAGGATCGAAAACGCGATCGCCGAGTAAGGGCTCATGCCGCTGATGAACATGTGGTGGCCCCACACAAAGAACCCGAGCAGTCCGATAGCGAAGATTGCAAACACCATCGCGCGATAGCCAAAGACCGGTTTGCGCGCGAACGTCGCGAGGATGTGCGACGTCGCTCCCATGCCGGGCAGGATGGCGATGTAGACTTCAGGATGTCCGAAGAACCAGAACAAGTGCTGCCACAGAATCGGCGAACCGCCGGTGTGCAGCGGAAAGTTTGGATTGCTGCCGGAAAGAAGACCGCTGACGTAGAGTCCACCCGGGATGAAGAAGCTTGTTCCGGCGACGCGATCGAGCAGCAACAGAATGCCGCCGCCGAGCAACACCGGGAACGAAAGCAACGCGAGCACTGCGGTCGTAAACCACGCCCAGCACGTAAGCGGCATGCGCATCAGCGACATGCCTTTCGTGCGCATGTTCAAAAGCGTCGTAATGAAGTTGAGCGCACCGAGCAACGAGCCGACGCAGAAGATCGCAATACTGATCACCCACAGGTTCATGCCCGCGCCCTGTCCGGGACCCGCGACTCTTCCGAGCGCACTGAGCGGCGCGTAACCCGTCCACCCGCCGATTGGTCCAACCGTGCCGCTCCCGCCTCTGAACGATGGGCCCAGCGCAGCGAACCATTCGCCCAGTGCCTGATTACCTTCGACGAATATTGCGAGCAGGATGACGATGAAGCCGACGAGCGTAACCCAGAACGACAACATGTTCAGGTAGGGGAACGCCATGTCTTCGGCGCCGATCTGGATCGGGAGAAAGTAGTTGCCGAAGCCGCCTTGCGGCGCGGTGGTCAACACGAAGAAGACCATGATCGTGCCGTGCATCGTCACGAGCGAAAGGTAAAACTCGGGAGTCATGATGCCGCCCGGCGCGCCTGTTGGAAACAGCGTTGCCATGATGGGCCAACTGGTTCCCGGCCACGAAAGGTTCATGCGCATGAGCAGCGACATCACCATGCCCACGATGACGGCCGCGAGAGCGAGCATAATGTACTGAATGCCGATGACCTTATGGTCGATGCTGAAAATGTACTTGCGGATGAAGCCTGTCGGCGCCGGATGCCTGTGCACGCCCTCGTGAGTTTCTGACATTTCGTCGGTCTCCTCGTTAAGCTATCTCGACAACTTAAAGGAACACGAATTCATAAAACTAGTTCTTTGGTAGCTGATATTGATCCAACAACTCCTTCACGCGTGCCTGGTACTGCACCTGCGGCATCGCCTGGAGCCTGGTGATCTCATCTTCGGGCACAACCAGCATGAAACTCTTCATCTTGAAGTGAAGTTGGCCGCACAACTCCGCGCACGCAAGTTCATACTTCCCAATCTTGTCCGGTTGAATCTGGAAATTGACTTTGATCTCCATGCCGGGAACCAGATCCTGTTTGAAGCGCAGTTGCGGCACCCAGATGTTATGAATCACGTCTTTTGAACGCAGCCGCAACTCGACTGGGCGCCCGGCCGGAACGACCAACGTGGAAGTCACCGCGTCGTCTCGCGCTGCGACGTCTTCCTGATCGAGCCCGATGAAGTTCAACGCGCCATCGTCGATGAGCGACGGATCGGTGCGGCCGAATTTCGTGTCTGCGCCGGCATAATGGAAGTTCCATTGAAACTGCTGCGCCACTGCCTCGACCGTGTACGATCCCGGCGGCGCATCATGCAGACGTAAACTCGCCCACACGCTTTGTCCCATCACCGCGAGCGCAATGAAGATCACCGCAGTGATCACCGTCCACAACACCTCGAGCCGGTTGCTGCCGTGGGAATAGACGGAGCGATCGCCGGGCTTGCCTGTGTCTCGAAACTTCCAAACCGCCCAACCAAGAGCGATCTGTGCAGCCGCGAAAGAGATGCCGACGACCAGTATCGTGATTAGAAACTGGCGATCGAGGGCGGGCGCGTGTTCGGAAATGGGTTCGGGAAACCACCACTTCTTACTGACGAACAAGCCGACCGAGAGTAGTGTGATGATCCAGATAATAACCGCAAGAACTCGTCCCATCGGTTACCTCTCCTTAGTTGGTGTCTGTCGGGCAGCAGCCCAAACATTACCTATTCAAAACCATTAAGATAAACAGAAGCGGCAGATAGAGAACTGACGCCAACAGCAACCTGCGCGCATGTTGCCGCGACATCGAGAATGCCGCACGAAGACTGCTGTAGAGAAAGAGCAGCCCGAGTAACGCTGCGCCCACAAGATAGATCCGGCCTGACATTCCCAGCAGCGACGGCAGCAGGCTGACTGGTAGAAGCATCAGCGTGTAAACAACGATCTGCTGCGCCGTGACCCGGCCGTCAGGTTCGACAACCGGCAACATCAGGATTCCCGCACGGCTGTAGTCCTCGCGGTACATCCAGGCGATCGCCAGGAAGTGCGGGAACTGCCAGAGGAACAGGATCGCAAACAACACCCAACCCTCGATCGAGATCGAATCGCGCGCCGCGCTCCAGCCAATCAACGGCGGCACCGCGCCGGGAAACGCTCCCACCATCGTCGACAACGAGGTCCTCGTTTTCAGCGGCGTGTAGGCGAAAACGTAACCTGCGATCACCGTCAAGCCGAGCAGTGCGCTCAGCGGATTGACGAAGACGAGCAGATAGATCTCAGCGGC
>DASTOZ010000788.1:0-8015 GCA_035762365.1 Pyrinomonadaceae bacterium
CAGAACGTATCCGGAGCAGTTTCAGTACGCGTTTACGTTGAACGACAGTGCCGGCAAAGCGGTGCAAAAGAAACTGTCGCGCGACTCGCAATTCACGATGGAAGGCCTGAAGCCGGGCAAGTACACCGTCGAGGCGGTCGCTTTCACCAAGGACCTGACGCCGTCACAGTATTTGACGTTCTCATTCACGGTGGCGAAGGCGCCGTTCCCATGGACGTCGACCGCGCTGGCGATCTTGTTGGCGCTGGCGTTGCTTGCACTGTTGTGGGCCATACTCGAACGACGTCGCATTGTGGCGACGAGTGCTGCGCTGGTCGAGGCCAACCGCGATCTTGCCGACGCGCGTTTAAACCTGGCGAATGAAGCGGAACGCGAACGCCGTCGCATCGCGCGCGATCTGCACGACCAGACGCTCGCGGATCTGCGACATCTCGCATTGTTGACCGACCAGATCAAGCCAAACGGCGACTCCGGCAAACAGACCTCGACGCTGCGTGGCGAGATCGAGTCGATCTCGCACGAAGTGCGGCGAATTTGTGAAGACCTGAGCCCGTCAGTGTTGCAGAACGTCGGTTTCGCAGCCGCGCTCGAGTTTGCGCTGTCGCACGCAGTGCAGGACGCGCCGGTTGAGAAGCGGTTCGAGTATGAGTTTCACTGCGACGAAGCGATCGAGGAGCACAGCAAACTGCCGGCAAGCGTGCAGATGCAGATCTATCGCATCGTGCAGGAGGCGGTTAACAACATCTGGCGGCATGCTAACGCGAGTGAAGTGAAGATGTTTGTCGAGAGTTCCGCTCGCGGTGATTTTGCCTTGCGCATTGAAGACAACGGCCGTCCGTTCAAATCGGACGGGAACAACAACTCCGAAGGTCGCGGTTTGCCAAACATGAAAGCGAGAGCCGGATTGATCGACGCGAGCATCTCGTGGGAGCCGCGTGACGACGGCGGCACAGTTTTCACGCTATTTAGAAAAGCATGATTGAGATAGCTCCCGAGATTGCCGCGCCGCTACGACTCGATCGGCCGGTGGTGGCGCTCGAATCGACGGTGATCGCGCACGGGCTTCCGCGTCCGACGAACCTCGAAACCGCAGAGCGTCTCGAAGAGATCGTTCGCGAACGCCGCGCTGTGCCCGCCACGATTGGCATCATCGAAGGAACGTTGAAAGTCGGTCTCAGCACGACTGAAATACGCAAGCTCGCCGAGGAAGACAACATCCGAAAAGTCAGCACGCGAGATCTGGCCGTAGCCGTGGCCGAAGGTTGGGACGGGGCGACGACGGTCGCTACGACGTGCTGGATCGCTCATCGCGCGGGGATCAAAGTGTTCGCGACTGGCGGTATCGGCGGTGTTCATCGCGGCACGTTGCCGGATGTTTCCGCGGACCTTCCGGAGTTAGCGCGGACGCCGATCGTCGTCGTCTGTTCCGGTGCGAAGATCGTTCTCGACCTCCCCGCCACGCGTGAATGGCTCGAGACGCATGGCGTGACCGTCGTCGGTTACGGAAGCGACGAGTTTCCCGCGTTCTATTCGCGCAGCAGCGGTCTGCCGGTCGATACACGCGCCAACTCTCCGTCGGACGTCGTGGCTCTGTTTCGCGCGCAACGAGACTTGGGACTCGATTCAGCGCTGCTCGTCACAGTTCCCGTTCCCGAAGCGTTCGAAGTGCCGCACGAGCAACTACAGACCGTTCTCGACGAAGCACTCGAAAGCGCCGAACGCAGCGGCATCGGAGGCCGGGAGTTGACGCCGTTTCTACTCACTCAAATGGCCGAACGCAGTCACAACGCCACGCTACGCGCAAACATCGCGCTACTTGAAAACAACGCCCGTGTCGCCGCCGAAATCGCCGTCGCCCTGACAGCCGGGGTGTAGACGTAACTCGGATATGCTAATCTCTACCCATCCAATAAAACTGAATACTTTCAGGAGGAGATATGGCGGACGATAACGGACAAAAAAAGTGTAAGAACCCTGCATGTACCTGTCCCCCGCAAGAGGGTGGCAAGTATTGTAGTGCATCATGTGAGGGCTCGGGCCAGACGATCGAGATAGATTGTGACTGCGGTCACGAGGCGTGCGGCGGGAATTTCTAGACCGGATCTATTCGCCGTATAGGTTGATGAACTCGGAAGCGAGCCGTGGCCCAGTCCCTTCGTCTTCATGCTTGAAAAAGACAAACGTGGTCTTCCAGTCCTGGGCTTTCATCCTGCTGATCCACTCCCCTAAGTCGGCCGACGAGTAATTCACTCGCCGCAAACGCAGGTAACCCCAATCAGCGGTCTTGTCGATGTGACTGACCGGCAGATCGTCCGTGTCTGAAATACAGAGCGCGCGGTTCTCGCTGCGCAGCAACCGTAGGACGTCGTCGTCAAACCACGTCGGATGGCGAAACTCGAAAGCCGCCGGTGGGTTCGCGGGCAGGTGCTTGAGAAACGCCTCCAGGCGCTCGAGATCTTTCTTCATGTTCGGCGGAAGCTGATAAAGCACGACACCTAAACGATCTTCGAGCGCGGAAACAGTGTCGAGCATGTAGTTTGTTTCGTCGGCAGCGTCTTTCAGGCGTTTGAAATGCGTGATGCGCTGCGAAGCTTTGACGGAAAAGCGAAAGTTCTCGGGCACTTGCGCCTTCCAACTCTCCACCATGCTCCGTTGCGGTAAACGGTAGAACGTGTTGTTCAGCTCGACTGCGGGCAGCTTCGACGAGTAGTAGGGCAGCATGTCCTTCGCCGCCAGTTTCTCCGGATAGAAACTTCCCTTCCACTCCTTGTAGCTGTAACCGCTCGTGCCGACGTACAGACTCATGTGATTGCCGATTTGCGATTGCCGATTGCCGATTGCCAAACGATACCGGAAGCGCACTTAAATCCGGAAATCGGCAATCGGCAATTGGCAATCGCCAATACACTGTGGTACACACAATTCCAAAATAAAACCTAGAAAAGATACCATGTCGACTGTTACCACTAACATCGAATCAGTGCTTCAGGAAGAGCGCATCTTCCCGCCGCCGCCCGACTTCGCCGCGCAGGCACACATCAAATCAGAAGCAGAGCTCGAAAAATTGCGGGCGGAAGCGAGCGCTGACCTGGAAGCCTTCTGGGCGCGCATGGCCGAAGAGCTTCACTGGTTCAAAAAGTGGGACACAGTGCTGAAGTGGGATCCGCCGCACGCCGAGTGGTTCGTCGGGGGCAAGATCAACATCTCCTACAACTGTCTCGATCGTCATCTTTCGACCTGGCGACGCAACAAAGCCGCACTGATTTGGGAAGGCGAACCCGGCGAAACACGCACCTACACTTATCAACAACTGCACACCGAAGTCTGCAAGTTTGCGAACGTCCTCAAAAGCCGGGGTGTGCAACGCGGCGATCGGGTCGCGCTCTACATGCCGCTGATTCCGGAGCTCGCGATCTCGATGCTCGCGTGCGCGCGCATCGGCGCAACGCATTCGGTGGTGTTCGGCGGTTTCTCGAGCACCGCGCTCGTCGATCGCATCAACGACGCGGAATGCAAACTCGTCGTGACTGCCGACGGCGGTTGGCGTCGCGGCAGTGAAGTGAAATTGAAAGCCGCCGTTGATGAAGCGCTGAAGCAAACGCCTTCAGTCGAGGGCTGTATCGTCGTCAAACGCACCGGAACGCAGCAGCATATGCAACCCGGACGCGATTTCTGGTGGCACGAGTTGATGGCGACCGTTGACGCCAATTGCGCCGCGGAAGAACTCGACAGCGAACATCCGCTGTACATCCTCTACACGTCAGGCACGACGGGTAAACCAAAAGGCATCCTGCACACGACCGGCGGCTATCTGACGCAAGTTCATCTCACGACGAAGTGGGTGTTCGATCTCAAAGACGAAGACATTTACTGGTGTACGGCAGACATCGGCTGGGTCACCGGACACAGCTACGTCGTCTACGGACCGCTATCGAACGGCGCTACTGCCGTCATGTACGAGGGCGCGCCAAACTTTCCCGAGCCGGATCGGTTTTGGTCCATGATCGAACGCCATCGCGTGAACATCTTCTACACTGCGCCGACTGCGATCCGGGCGTTCATCAAATGGGGCGAACACTGGCCGTTGAAGCACGACCTCTCGAGCCTGCGGTTGCTCGGCAGCGTCGGCGAACCGATCAATCCGGAAGCCTGGATGTGGTATCGCGAGGTCATCGGCAAAGGACGTTGCCCCATCGTCGACACGTGGTGGCAAACGGAAACAGGCTCGATCATGATCACGCCGATTCCCGGTGCGACTCCCACGAAACCAGGATCGGGTACGAAGCCGTTTCCCGGCATCGAAGCTGACGTAATGACGCGCGACGGGAGGTCCGTCGGAGCGAGTGAGGGCGGCTATCTCGTCATCAAGCGTCCGTGGCCGTCGATGCTGCGGACGATCTGGGGCGATGACGAACGTTATCGCGAACAGTACTGGTCGCAGATCGAAGGCATCTACTTTGCCGGCGACGGCGCGCGACGCGACGAGGACGGCTATTTCTGGATTATGGGCCGCATCGACGATGTGATTAACGTAAGCGGTCATCGACTCGGAACTGCGGAAGTCGAAAGCGCGCTCGTTTCGCACGCTGCGGTTGCGGAAGCGGCTGTGGTCGCGCGTCCTGATGACTTAAAAGGGTCTGCGATTGTCGCTTTCGTCACTCTCGAAGGCTCGCACCACGCTTCGGACGCGCTGAACCAGGAACTGCGCGCGCATGTGGCGAAGGAGATCGGAGCGCTCGCGCGGCCTGATGACATTCGCTTTACCGA
This sequence comes from Pyrinomonadaceae bacterium, assembly GCA_035762365.1. Lineage (GTDB taxonomy): Bacteria > Acidobacteriota > Blastocatellia > Pyrinomonadales > Pyrinomonadaceae > PSRF01. The sequence continues at coordinate 4,768 of DASTOZ010000788.1, forward strand.
CGCGTTGCCAAAAACCAGATCGGGCAAGATCATGCGACGTCTGTTGCGCGAGATTGCAACCAGCGGCTCAGTCGCCGGAGACGTCACCACACTTGAAGACTTTTCAGTTCTCGAGAAGCTAAGGGCGGAGGAGGAATGAACATGTCCCGACAAACCGAACACGAGAATCGTTCCGGACCGCGTTACCTCGCCACGCTCGAAGTCAAAGCGGAATGGGACGAACCGAGCGGCACGCATGTCGTTGCGGAAGGGACGACGGAGAATGTCGGGCCTGAGGGTACGCTCGTCCACTTGCCGCGCCACTTGCCGGAGGTCGGCAGCCGCGTTCGGCTTGAAGTGCTGGGTGAGTCGGGCGAGAAGCTGCAGGTAGTTGCGGAAGTGCTGCGCATCGAACGGCACCCGGGACATCCGCTGGCGGCACTCCAGTTGCTCGGTGAGACTGACGAATGGCGAGGGCTGGTTTGGGAACCAGCCGCTCCCCGCGTCGCGCCCCCACCCCCAGCCGAGACGGAAGGCGAAGGCGAGGAGGGCTCGAACGACGAAGACGATGACGTAACCCATTGACTGGACGATGACGTAACCCATTCAGTGGAAGAAATACCATCCCACGTCAGGTGGTATTAACAACGAGGTCGCAGATCGATGACGACGCCGAACTCGAATGAGGAAGTTCATGCACACGATCGCAGACGTTATCCGCGCTACTACGTGACGTCGCGCTTGACGCTGGCCATCGAAGACGAGAGCCTTAAAGAGTCGATTGGCATCGGCGAACCGCAGGACATCAGCCTTGGCGGCGTAAGGGTTACGAACCTCCCGGCGTCGCCGCACGTTAAGATCGGAGACCAACTTGGAATGCTGCTGTTCGACGGCGACGACGCGCTGTCGCTCGCGGGCCAGGTGGTCCACCATGCAACCGCCGACACGTTTGGCGTCGAGTTCAGAGGATTGAGCAATCACGATCAAAAGGCCGTGGGAGAGATGATCGGACGGCTGCACGCGCGAATCTGATCCGCGCGGCCGCCTCGCGTATGGCTGTGAATGAGACAAAAGAAGTCGCCGCTTCCGCTGCGAAGGCAGCCGTAGAAGCTTACGGACCACCGACGCGCGTCATCCTGCGAGTCATTTTCATTCTGCTCGTCGTCGTTGGTCTGCTCTGGGTGATCTCGAAGATCACCGGGATCATCCTGCTGCTCGTGCTCTCGATCTTTTTCGCCTACCTCGTTTCGCCGCTCGTCGAGTTCTTACGCCGACCCAGACAGATCGGCGGCCGCGAAATCGCGATACCGAAAGTGGGCGCGATCACGGTGGCTTACCTGATCATCTTTGCGGCAATCGTGGTCGCCGTGTTTGTAATCCTGCCGAGTTTGAGTAACCAGTTTCCGGAATTCGTCAGTCAGTCGAAAGCTTATTGGAAGTCAGTCGGCGAGAAGGCGCCGCAGATCGTCGAAGAATGGCGATTGCGACGTCTGCCTGCGCCGGTCGCGAACGCGATGAATAACGCGGTCCCGAAAGTGGTCGACAAAGTCAGTGAAACAGGGACGGAGTTTGCCGCCGCATCCGTCGGGTATTTGGTTTACTTGCCGTGGCTGGTGCTGATTCCGATTCTCGGTTTTTTTCTCTTGAAGGACGCCGAGAGTTTTCGACGGTCGGCGCTACTGATGCTGCCGCGTGGACGTTGGCGCTGGCGTGGGGATGAGTTTTTTCAAGACGTAAACAGCACACTGGCCGCGTATATTCGCGCGCAACTGACGGCATGTTTGTTTATCGGCGTCGTTTGCGCGATCGGGTTTACAGCACTGGGTCTGCCGGGCGGACTGGTAATGGGTTTTATCGCGGGCGTGTTTGAGTTTGTTCCGCTGGCTGGTCCAGTGGTCGTCGCGATCATGGCCGCCATCCTGGCGACGCTTCATGCCGGTCCGTTCCATGGGTTTCTGGTATTACTGTTCCTCGGCGTGCTGCGAATCGTTCACGATTATTTCATCTATCCGCGACTGATCGGCCAGGGGATTCATCTGCACCCGCTGGCCGTGATCTTCGCGATACTCGCCGGCGAGAAGCTCGCGGGCGTCGCGGGAATATTCTTAGCGATTCCGCTGGTGGCAATTTTGACCGTCAGCTATCGTCACTGGCTGGAACATCGTGGCAGTGAAGGGTTCGCGGATCTGCTGGAACCGACCTCGGCTGTTGCTACCGAACCACTCACGGACCAAGCCGCCGCTCAACCGTTGCAGAGCGAATTACACGCCGAGTCCACGCCCGAACAGATGGTCCGTGCTCGCCCCGACCTTACTACCGGCGAGCTCGAATGGCCACTCGAAGATCGATGACGTCGCCAAATTCAATCAAGGATCTCACATGCAAAAACGCCTCTTCCTTACCTTTTTGCTTCTCACTGGTTTGTCCTTTCACCTCGACGTCCTCGGTCAGGAACCACTGCACGCGTCAAAACAATCCGCGAAGATTGAACTCGGCGCTCAATTCTCGTCGCTAAGCATTGGCGATCAGGTCAATCCGTTTAATACGGGTGCTTTCGACTTCGCGCATGGCAGGGCTGAACCGGGCTTTGGCGGCAGGCTCACTTTCAACCTGAACCGGAACGTCGCGCTCGAAGCGGAGCTCAACTTCTTTCCAAACCCGAACCTGCCCGCAGTCAACAGCGGCGGTCGCCTCGTGCAGGGCCAATTCGGAGTCAAAATCGGTAAGCGCTTCGACAAGTTTGGCGTGTTTGCAAAGGGCCGTCCCGGGTTTCTCAGCTTTGGCCAAATACTCACTCACACCGATACGCTGATTGTTCCGAATTTTGACGGCAGCCCGATCGTGATTCCGCTGCTCAATTCACTCCGTCGAAACTTCTTTTCGGTTGATGCGGGCGCCGTTGTCGAGCTCTATCCTTCGCGGCGAATGTTGGTCCGGTTTGATGTGGGCGACACGATGGTCTACGTCGGCAAGAGTCCGTTTATCCCGTTCATCCGGCATGAGCGATTGGCGGAGTTGGCCCACAAGTTTCAATTCAGCTCCGGTGTTGCGTTTCGCTTTCTCAATCCGGAGTCGAGTGAAGAGGATAGCGATCCTCAATCGTCAAGCAACGAACGGAAGCTGGAGATCGGCGCGCAGTTCTCGTCGCTGAGCTTCGTGGAATTCGGTGACACGCAGGACTTTGACGAAAATAACACCGCCAGGTTCGTGCCATTTTTCCTCGAGACCAACAGTCAGGCAGGCGTTGGTGGGCGGCTGACTTACAACTT
>DASTOZ010000789.1:0-2722 GCA_035762365.1 Pyrinomonadaceae bacterium
CCGAGCGCTTGATGTCGGAGGCCAGCTCGCCAACGTAGTCAAACTGCTCGTTCTTCTTGACGAGCGTATTGAACATCAGCGTGCGCAGTCGCTCGCTCGCAGCTTCAGTCGAAGGCGAACCGATCGGATCGATCGTGCGGATGTTGTCGCCGATGGCGATCACGAATGTCTGACTTTGTCTGCGGCAACTCGCCGGAACAATGAGTAGAACTATCAAAGAAAGCAGCAGGATAAACTGGCTTATCCTCACTTAATCGTGCCTCCGTAAACGTAGTTGAGCTTACTGTTGAGCTTTTCGATGCTGTCGGCGAGAAACCTGAACCGTTCCAGATCGAGCGGCAGCGACGGTTCGACAATCGCTTTAGTCTTCGCGATGCGATTCAGCGATTCGCGAATACGGGTCTCGGGCAAACGGCCGTTGTCGGCCGCTTCGAGCAGCGCTTCATAACCGCGCCGGATCTTGTCGGGCGACGCGCAAATGAGCAGCATGTCTTCGCCCGCCAGTGACGCGCGGACTGCCGCGTCGCCGATGTCGTAGTGACGCGCGATGGCGCCCATCTCGAGATCGTCCGTGACGACCAAATGCTTGTAGCCGAGCTCCTGGCGCAGCAGCCTGGTGACGATGTTGTAGTTGAGCGACGCCGGCTCGAGCAGTCCGCCGGTGACCTCTTCTTTGATGTCGATGTTGGGAAAGCCGCCGTGGCTGACCATCACGCAGCGTACGCGATCGTCGCGACGTTGAAACAGCTCGATATACGGCGCGAGGTCCTGAGCGATCAGATCATCGTGCGAAAGTCGAACGACCGGCATCTCCTCGTGCGAGTCGACTTCACCCGCGCCGATGCCCGGAAAGTGTTTCAGACAACCAAGACAGCCCGCACCCTGAAGACCACGCATGTAGACCGTCGTGTAACCCAGCACTTCACCCGGCGAACGTCCAAACGAGCGCGAATAAAGACCATTCGACAGCAGATCGCGATCGTCGGTCATGATCGACATCACCGGCGCGAAGTTGATGTTGAAGCCGAGCATCCGTAGCGTCTCGCCGGTGATCTTGCCGAGCGCGCGTGCGGCAGCGAGGTCGCCATGTTGGCGAATCGTGCGCGCAGAGGGCATCGGCGTGAAGATGCGGCGTAGACGATCGACGAGTCCGCCTTCCTGATCGATGCCGAACAGCATAGGCGTCGGCGCCAACTCCCGCACACCGTCGAGCAAACCTCTGAGTTGTTCCGCGCTCGCAACGTTCCGGCCGAAGATGATCACGCCGCCGGGCTGCACGTCGGTGATTAGCGCGCGTGTTTCGGCGTCGAGTTCGGTGCCTGGAAGTCCGATGAAAAGGAATTGTCCGACTTGTTGTTCGCGGGGAAGTGAAAAGAATTGTTCAGAAACCATTCGCGCTGAAGTTTAGCATGAGCATGGAGCTTTGTGCTTGGTACTTTGTACTTTGTTCGCTTGCTGAGGGCTTGGTTACGAGTTCAACGCCAAACCAGCGAACAAAGATCAAAGCACAAAGTACAAAGTGCAAAAACCTAGTGCTTCGGAGTTTGTCTGTAGTATAAACAAACCTATGCCACGCGAAATCACCGATCGGGGTCGCGTTGTTGAAGCCGTTCAGAACCTATCTCTCACTGCCGAACTTTTCGAAGAGCAAAATGGCAAACAGAAGTACGGCACCGATCTCGAAGTAATCGTCCAGGGTCGCGACTACGGTAACGGCAAGCGCGTCGGTCCTTACGTGCGGCTGCTCGCGTACGACTCCGGCGAAGAGATCATGCGTCAGGGTGAGTGGGGCGGAAACACCTTCTACATCGCAGTCGAAGGAACGCTAGACGTGTACGTGCGCGAAGCGGATGGTCAAAAGCGAATCGGCGGTCTCGAACCGGGCGCGTGTTTCGGCGAGATGGCGCTGCTCGCCGGCATCGAACGCAATGCGACAGTGAAAGTTCCCGGAGGGCAGAAGGCTGTCGTGTTGGAAGTGACACGACCCGCGTTGCGTTTGTTGCGGAAACTGCCGAAGTTTGGCGTGAGGCTCGACGAGACTTATCGCGCGCATGGGTTCGGCCGCGTGCTCGAAGACCTCGCATTGCTTTCCGACAAACCGGTGGGCCAGGTGCTCGCCGAGGAGCTGAGACGATCGGCGCGTTACATGGTCTATGGCAAGAACCACGTGTTGTGTAAGGAAGGTGAGCCGATCGACCGGCTGATCCTGATCAAGAGTGGCTGGGTCCGCCGCGCGCGTGGTGTGCCGTTTCACGCGACTGCGCCGGAAGTCGTGATCAGTGTGAGCGAGAGCATCGGAGTCGACTTTCTCGGGGCGGGCAACTGTCTCGGGCTCGACGGCGTTGAACGCGCGGAGACGTGGAAATACAGCGCGACCTTGATGGCGCGGACGGAAGTGCTCGAAGTTCCGCTCGGCGAGTTCTCGGCTGATCCAAAACTTCGCGAACAAGTGATCGCGACGTTTTCCGGGTTTTCCAACGCTGACGACGCACTGCCGCTGACGATTGAGGCTGTGCCCGATCTAAAGGTCTTGAGATCGGCGGAGCAGGAGATTGCGACCGGCATCGTCGACGGCGCGAACGTGTTGGTCATGGACATGGACCTGTGCGTGCGCTGCGGCAACTGCTCGCTGGCGTGTCACAAGGTTCACGGCCAATCGCGTTTGTTACGGCGCGGAATTCAGATTGAACGGCCTAAAGCTATTGGCAGGAAACGTTTGCAA
>DASTOZ010000790.1:0-4997 GCA_035762365.1 Pyrinomonadaceae bacterium
CTGGCGCTTCGAAAACGGAAGTCGGCGACCACCACGCGCCGGCTACGTTCGAGGTTGTGTTCGGCGGAAGGTCCTTCGCGTAGATCGTTACCGTTCCTGGTCCATTCTGAAAATGACGTTGTAAGAGCCGCGCCGTCGTGAGACCACTGACGCCGCAACCGAGAACAGCAAAGCGCGTCGGAGTCGCGCGTCGCCGAGTCGTGACATAGTCGCGCATGAGATCGACCGCGAGTGATGCGGTGCCCCAGGAAAGTGTGACGCCCGCGCCGCCGTGTCCGTAGTTGTGCACGAGAAGTTTGCTCCCCAGTCGCTGCGCATCGACAACGAAACCCGACGGACGATAGGGACGCAGCCCCACAACCTCGCGAATCACGCGATTGCGAGCCACTTTCACGCGAGCGAAATGACGTTTCGAATCGAACGCTCGCGCCGAACGGGCGGCCATCAAGACTACGCTCGCGGAGAATGCGCCCCGCAGAAAATCGCGTCGTGTGCTGGGCAATGTTGTAATCTTTGGTTGCATGTCTTCGTTTCCGAAATGGCTCGCGCCGATGGCCGCGACGTTGACGCAGGAGCGCTTCACCGGGCCTGAATGGATCTTCGAGCGCAAGTTCGACGGTATTCGCCTGCTCGCGTACAAAAATGGCACGAGCGTCGAGCTGTTCTCGCGCAATCAACTCCCGCAAGACATACCTTCAGTTGTCGAAGCCGTCAAGAAGCTTCCGGCACAGGACGCGATTCTCGACGGTGAAATCACGTGGGGCCGCGGGAAAGTCGCGTATCACGTGTTCGATGTGATGTGGCTCGATGGGCGCGGCGTCACATCACTGCCGCTCGAAGAGCGCCGCGAATTGTTGGCCCAACTGCCGTTCGAGCCACCGCTTTATCGTGTCGAGTTGGTCGAACATCCGTCACCGTGGGAACTCGCGCAAACGGAAGGCTGGGAAGGTGTGATCGCCAAACGACGCGACTCGACGTACGAGCACAAGCGATCGAAACAGTGGTTGAAGATGAAGTGCGAGTTGTCGGCGGAGTTCGTCGTTGGTGGCTTTACCGATCCGCAGGGCAAGCGCGTCGGTCTCGGCGCGTTGCTGGTGGGCCATTACAAAGACGGCGACTTCGTCTTCGCCGGGAAGATCGGCACGGGTTTCGACAATGCGATGTTGCTGGATCTGCGCGAGCGACTCGACAAGCTCGAGATCGAAAAGCCGCCGTTCACGAAAGCTGTTGGTCTACCGCGTTTGCGCGCGCACTGGGTGCGACCGGAGGTTGTCGTGAGCGTCGGCTTCATCGAATGGACCGTGCACGGAAAGTTGCGCCATCCGCGGCTGTTGAGCGTAGTGACGTGATCATCACGCATCCTGAGAAGATCATGTTCCCCGACGCGGGGATCACGAAAGGCGAACTGGCGTCGTACTACGAAATGATTGCGCCCGTGATGTTGCCGCATCTTCGTCGACGTCCGATCACGATGGAGCGATTCCATCGCGGGATTAACGCGCCGGGCTTCTTTCAGAAAGACGTGTCGAAGGGTTTTCCCGAATGGCTCGAACGCGTCGAAGTGCCAAAGCATGGCGGGACGGTCCATCATCCGATCGTCACCGACACCGAAGGACTGCTCTGGCTCGCGAACCAGAACAGCATCACGATTCACGTCTGGGCGTCGCGCGCGCCGAACCTATATCAGCCGGACATCTGCGTCTTCGATCTTGACCCGTCGAAGGCGGACGATGCGGAACCGTTGCGTGCGGCGGCGTTGAGTTTGCGAGATCTGCTGACGGAGCTTGGATTGCCGAGTTGGATCAAGACTTCGGGATCGAAAGGTTTTCACATCGCGGCGCCGCTCGACGGCAAGTCAGACTTCGGAACAGTCGCGCGTTTCGCGCATGCGGTCGGACAGATCCTCGTGAAACGCGATCCGGATAATCTCACGCAGGAGTTCAGCAAAGTCGATCGCGGCGGGCGGATTCTCGTCGACACGGGGCGCAACGGATACAGCGCGACGTTTGCCGCGGCTTATACCGTTCGCGCGAGACCGGGCGCGCCGGTGTCTGCGCCGTGTTCGTGGGAAGAAGTCGAGAGTGGTGAGGTTGGACCAAAGACTCTGACATTGCGGAACATGGGCGAGCGCGTTTCCAGCCGTGGAGATGTTTGGGCGGACATGCTCAAGGTTAAGCGGTCGTTAGTCCGCCCGCTGGCGCGTCTGCGAAAACTCTAATCGGTTTTTTCGCGGTTCGTGCGCTTCTTGAGACTGAGATAATGATCGCGCTGCTTCTTGTCGAGCTTTTCGATCGCATAGCGTAGTGCGGTGCGCGGCATCGTTGCTGCGTGCTTGTCGAGAAAGCTGAGTAGGCGCGCGCGATCTTTGTCGCCTGCGAAGCGCAACATCCAACCGGTCGCTTTATGGACCAGGTCTTCGTCATCCTTCAGCAGCATTTCGGAGATTTTGAACGTGTCGTCGAGGTCGCGCTGCCGGATGAAATAGGCGGTGCTCACGATCGCGGTGCGTCGCTCCCACATGTTCTTCGATTTCGCCAGCTTGTAGAGCACGGTTCGGGGTTTGTCGAAGAGGTAGCCGCCGATCACGTAAATGGCGCAGACGTCGACGAGGTCCCAATTGTTGATGCGATCGTGACGCCGCAAATAAAGGTCGTAGAGTTCCTTGCGCCGCTCGGGAGTCGTTTTCTTCCGACGTGCCTGCTTGTCCATGATGCTGCAACCGCCGGCGCGAACTTCGTGGATCTTGCTGTCGAGTAGTTTCTCGATCTCGTTGGGCGCCATCTCGATGAACTCTTTAGCACGCGCGAAGACCTGGCCCATGCGCACGCCGATGAACTGATCGCCATCGGTGTTCTTGAAGTAGCGCAGAGTCTTCTCGCGCTCATGCGGCGAACTGTGCTTCTTCATCAAGTCGATAAACTGCTTTGCGGTGACCATGTTTATGTTTTTGCCTTTGCGCGAGCTCTTCAAACTCTCAGATTCTGGTTGTTCGTCGTGCACGTCGAGTATCATACGCTGACGGTGAGCTCTTTATCATGAATCCGTGTCTCAAGATAGTTGTTCCTGCAATGGCGTTGGCGTCGATCCTGATGTTTCCGCAAAGCGCCGGATGCCAGGCTAAGAAGCCTCCGGGCAAGACGGTCCAGCAAACCAAAAAGCCACCGGAAGATCGCACGCACTGGAAGTTTCTGCTCGACAGCTTGATCGTCGAAACGCGTTTGGTTGATCCCGAGGATGAGCGTGCGCTCGTGATGGCCGACGTGGCGGACGCGTATTGGCTGATCGATCAACAGCAGGCGAAGAAACTCTTCACCGAAGCGTTTGACGCGGCGTTGGCGTTCCCGAGAAACGAACCCGTCGCGCCTGTTCTGTCGCGAATTGCCAAACGCGATCGCGCGCTCGCAACTGAACTTACGAAACGCCTCCTGGCCGCTAAGTCCGATGATACAGACTCCGCCGCCCGATCGTTCCGCGCAGCTCGCGAACTTTTCGAAACAGATCCGAAGTTCTCCATCGAGCTGGCAAAACTGAGCGCGTCGACGCGTGGACCATCGCTGGATGGTCTATCGTTTGTGTTCAAGGTTGCGGGCAGCGATCCGGCGGCTGCCACGGAAATCTACGAAGCTTACATCAACAACATCGCCCGTACCGGCAACTCCGACCTCGGTTCGATCTTGTTCCTGGCAGGTTATCCATTCGGCTACGGCGAAGCGTATGGCGGGTCAAACGATCCCGGTATGCTTCATGGCTTTTGGGGCATGCGGGTGCCTGGCCTAAAACCACAACCCGAGTTGGCCGCGAGATATCTTCAAATCGCCTTTGCCGCGATCACCAACACACTCAAGAAAGCAGCCGGAGCGGGAGACGTCGACAAAGAGGTGCTCAATGCGTTGGCGCTATACTCGACGTCTTATCTATTCCCGGAAGTGCAGCGATATCTGCCGGACGCCGAGCCTGCGTGGTCCGGCTTGTATCGTCAGGCACTGGCCGGAACGACGGCAGCGCGTCAGGCAGAAATTGAGCAGCGTTTGCGTTTCATGCAAGAGTCGCGAGGTCGGACCAGTCAGCAGTCGGCGGAGGAGTATGCTCGCGCGGACGCGAAAGAGAAGCTCGCGGAGATCGACAAGCTGCCGAACACGTGTAGCCGCGATCGCGCGTATGCTCAAGTTGCTTTGTCGTACAGCTACGCGAAAGAATTTACGCAGGCTCGACAGATTGCCGATCGAATCGACAATCTCGAGCAGCGCGATTCCGTGTTGCAGTTCACCTATTACGATGAGGCCGCTGCGCTACTCGAGCGTGGGGATCTTGTTAGAGCGTTAGACTGGGTTGAGAAGGTCGCGGCGAAAGATCAGCGCGCGGTGCTTTACGTGCGAATTGCGAGCGCGGCGTTGAAGAAGTCCGACAAAGCAATGGTGCTAGACGCGTTGAACCGCGCGCGGTCGCTGGTTCGCGATTCAGACGATGCTCAACTGCAAGCGGGAGTGTTGCTTTCGGTCGGTGCGATTTTCGCCCAGTTTGACGCGTCTGAAGCGACTTACGTCACGCGCGAAAGCGTGAAAGCAATCAATCGCATGAAAGAGCCGGTGGATGAAACGTTCTCAGTGCTGCGACGAGTCAATCTCGGTTGCGCGGCTGGCGAGATAAGTTGGCACGGCAGCAGGGAACGCGTCGATACGTTCAACTTCTACGAGACGCTCGGTGCGATTGCCAGGAGTGATGCGCAAGCTGAAGGCGCACTGGCGCTGGCGTCGGAAGTTCAGGACAAGCCGACGCGCATTCGGGCGCAGTTGTCGATTGTCAAAGCTGTGATCAAGTGACGGAGTCAACGGTTCAGGAACGCCTGCGAAACGTTTATTGGATCGGTGGTGCGAGCGCAGCAGGCAAATCGACGGTCGCGCGCCGCCTCGCCGCGCGACATGGGCTGCGTTTGTACGCGACTGACGACGTCATGCCAGATCACGCTCGCCGCAGCTCACCCGAAGACAGCCCGTTGC
>DASTOZ010000791.1:0-3435 GCA_035762365.1 Pyrinomonadaceae bacterium
CGCCTCAGTCACTTCCACTTGCTTGCCCTGGCGTTCCATCTGCCGGCGCAGCTTATCGAGGTACAGCTTCGCGATCTGCCGCACTTCATCCATCGTCAACGGCGAGAACACTACGATCTCGTCGATGCGGTTGCGGAACTCCGGCGAGAAGCGCTGCTCCGACGCCTTCATCACTTCGTTCTTCACGGCGCGGAAATCCGAAGCGGTCTTCGTGCCGAAGCCGAGCGGTTTTTCGAACCGTTTGAAACTCTCCGAACCGAGGTTCGAAGTCATGATGATGATCGCGTCCGAAAGGTAGACCTTCTTGCCGCGTCCGTCAGTCAGCCAACCTTCGTCGAATGCCTGCAGGAACAGGTTCATCAGGTACGGCGAAGCTTTTTCAACTTCATCCAGCAGCAACACCGTGTAAGGGTTCTCACGCAATTGCTCGGTGAGTATTCCGCCTCGTTCCGAACCGACGATGCCGCGCGGCATGCCGATCAGTTTCTCGATACTGACAGTCCCATCGCTGTACTCCGACATGTCGATGCGGACCATCTTCTCTTCGTCGCCAAACATGAACTCGGCAACAGCCTTCGCCAGCTCCGTTTTGCCGACGCCCGTTGGACCAAGGAACAGCAGCACGCCGTCAGGTTTGTAGTGCGACTCCTTCAGCGGACCTTTGTTCAAGCGCAAGCGTTGCGCGACTGCTTTGATCGCCTCTTTCTGACCGATCACGCGCCGGCTCAACATCGCTTCCGTCACCGCGAAACGATCGCTCGTGTCGCGGTAGATCATATCGCGCGGAATACGTGACTCCTGCGAAATGACGTCGATGATGTGTTCGCCTTGCACCACCATCTTCTGCGGTTCGTTGATCTCGACTTTCACCGCGGCGGTGTCGAGCCAGCCGATCGCCTTGTCAGGCAGGTGCAGATTGCGGATGTACTTTGGCGCCATCTCGAGCGCCATGTTGATGGCGTCGTCCGAGATCTTCACCGAGTAGTTCTTTTCGAGTCGTGGACGAAGACCAAGCAGGATCTCTCGCGTCTCGTTGATCGACGGCTCGACGACTTTCACCATCCGGAAACGTCGCGCCAGTGCTTCGTCTTCGGCGATGTATTCTTTGTACTCTGAAAGCGTTGTCGCACCGATGATGCGCATCTCGCCGCGTGCGAGTGCCGACTTGAACATGTTCGCCGCGTCAGACGATGTGCCGAGCGCAGCGCCCGCGCCGATGATGGTGTGCGCTTCGTCGATGAACAGAATCAGGTCATGACGCTCTTTGACTTCGTCGATGATGCCCTTGATTCGTTCTTCGAACATGCCGCGCAGCATGGTGCCGGCAACGATGCCGCCCATCTGCAACTGCACGATATGCGAACCGCGCAATCGCATCGGAACTCTTTCCGGTTCCAACTCGATCAGGCGTGCGAGTCCCTCGATGACGGCAGTTTTGCCGACACCTGGCTCACCAACGAGCATCGGCGAATTCGCCCGCTCGCGATGGCAGAGGATCTCGATGATTTGCTGAATTTCTTTTTCCCGACCGATGGTAGGCGGGATCTTATCGGCCCGCGCCAGCCGGTTGAGTGAAACACCGAAGTGTTTCAAATAAGGAGGCAGCTCAAACTTCTTCCGGTTGAGCTCTTCTTCCTGTTCTCGTTTTTGAACCTGTGCTCTCACGTTTTCGGCGACAGCATCAGGGTTAGCGCCCATGGTCCTCAGTACGTCTACGAACAGACTGTCTGAGTTACTCAGGGCTTCAAAGATGTCGGTCGCTTCAATCGTCTTACGACCCTGTGTTCGCGCGCGTTCCATCGCACGCTTGAACAGGTCGGTAGTGTCTGGGCCAATGCGAAAGCCTTTTCCGACATGTTGTTGCCGGCTACTACTTAGACGCTTCTCGATGGCCATTTTGACCACGACCGGATCGAGCGAAAGCTCGCGCATCGCGGAGTTGAACATATCAGGCTCTTCGACCGTCAGGGCCTGCAAAATATGTTCGACTGAGACGAAGTTCTGGTCGCGTCGCCGTGACTCGTTCAGCGCGTGTTCTAAAATACGCTGACCGCTGTCGCCAAATTTGTCCTTGTATGAACCTAAGTCAACCATAATTCATTCGACCGTGGCCTACGATAAGATTCTCGTATGCGACGGTAACTACTCTACTTTCAAACAGCGGCTGCAACGTCCAACCGCGTACAGTTGGATGTCGTCAGGATAGACGCCGTTGCGTTTCAATGCAATAACTATTACCGGCGCGACGGTTCCTGCAATTCGCCTGCCGGAGATTTACGATATTGAGCTGAATACTGTTGCTAATTAATGTCTCAACATAGGGGTTTAGTAATCGTAGTCGTCTCCTCCCGGGCTTGGTGGTGTAGCCTTTTTAGGCTCAGGCATTTCCGTGACTGCTGCGTCGGTGGTCAACAGCAATCCCGCGATCGATGCAGCATTTTGCAACGCTGTTCGGACCACTTTCGTTGGGTCAATAATTCCAGCCGCCGCGAGATCTTCAAACTCGCCGCTGACGGCGTTGTATCCTTTGTTTCCTTTCAATCTTTCCAGCTCACCGATCACGACGGCGCCGTCGACGCCGGCGTTGTGTGCGATCCGGCGAAGTGGTTCCTGCAACGCCCGTCGAACGATCTTCACGCCCGTGCGCACGTCAGGGTCCTCGCTGTCGTGATTTTCGAGAACTTTGCCCGCTCGCAACAGAGCGACACCGCCGCCAACCACGATTCCTTCCTGCGCGGCAGCTTTCGTGGCGTTTAGCGCGTCTTCGACGCGCATCTTGATCTCTTTCATCGCCGTTTCGGTTGGCGCACCGACTTTCACGACGGCCACGCCGCCGGCAAGCTTCGCCAATCGCTCTTCCAGTTTCTCGCGGTCGTAATCGGACGTTGTTTCTTCGATCTGCTTGCGAATCGTCGCCACGCGACCGGCAATCGCTTTCGGATCACCACCTCCTTCAACAATAGTGGTGTTTTCCTTATCAACGATCACACGTTTTGCGGCGCCGAGATCCGCGATCATCACGTTCTCGAGTTTGATACCGAGATCTTCGGTGATCACTTTTCCGCCAGTCAACGTCGCCAGGTCTTCGAGAATTGCTTTGCGACGATCGCCGAACGCCGGAGCTTTCACCGCGCAGACCTTGATCGTGCCGCGCAGTCGATTCACGACGAGCGTCGCCAGCGCGTCGCCTTCGACGTCCTCGGCGATGATCAGCAGCGCGCGTCCCTGACCAGCAGTCTGTTCCAGCAGCGGAAGCAGATCGCGCATCGCGGAGATCTTCTTGTCGTAAAGCAGAATGTACGGCTCGTCGAGAATCGCTTCCATGCGATCCGGATTGGTCACGAAGTACGGCGACAGATAACCACGGTCAAACTGCATTCCCTCGACGATGTCGAGTTCGGTTTGCAGTGTCTTGGATTCCTCGACTGTGACGAC
>DASTOZ010000792.1:0-4239 GCA_035762365.1 Pyrinomonadaceae bacterium
TCCGATTCTGTAAAACTCTCGGGATTGGCGAACCAGCGGCCCTGCTTCGCAAAGTCGAGCGTGAACGGCCCGAGCATGTCGATCACGAGCGACTGTTGGACCAGCTCGATAGCCTTCGACGTGTATTCAACCGGCGAGTTCGCGAAGATGCGGAAACGTCCGCGATTCAACATCGGCGCGACAACGAGTCCCGCCCCGGCGAGTGCGCCACGCTTCAGCAGATCGCGACGATTCAGCAGCCCCTTACTTTGCTTCACTAGTTGCTCCGTTGTTTGAGGTGCGTCCCGGACCATAGATAACGTGACCCGGTCGCGCGCCAGTGTGCTTTCCATGATCGATTACGACTTGCCCGTTGACGAGCACGTAATCAATACCGACGGGATACACAAACGGCTTTTCATACGTGGCGCGGTCCTGAATCGTGTCGTAGTCGAAGATAACTACGTCGGCCCAGCAGCCTTCTCTGATCACACCGCGCGACTGGAGCCGCATCCGCGTAGCAGGCCAGGAGGTCATCTTGCGGATTGCCTGTTCGAGAGTCAGCACGCGTTTCTCACGGACGTAGCGCGCGATCAGACGCGGAAAGTTGCCGTAACCGCGCGGGTGTCCAAGGCCCAGCGTGTCGACGCCGGGATTCACCGATGCGCCTGCGTCGCTGCCGATGCTGGTCCAGGGAAACTTCAGCGCCGTGATCACGTCCTGCTCGCTCATCATGTGATAGATGGCGGTCACGCGTCCGTTTCCGGCGGCGACGAGATCGAACGCAGCGTCGGCGGGAGTCTTCTTCCACTCCTTCGCGATCTGCGCCAGGCTCTTGCCTTCGAAGTGCGCGTTATCTTTGTTCTGCGCATTGGCGAGGACGATGCCGTCCCAACCACCCGCGGCTTCGATGATGTTCCACCAGCCGGGCGAACCGGTCACCATCTCTCGTTTCAGACGAGCGCGCGTCGCGGGATCCTTCAGCCGTTCGAGCAGCTTCTCGTCGCCGCCTTCGAAGGCCCACGAGGGAATCACTGCTTCGAGTCCCGTGCCGCCGGCGGTGTAGAGATACATGTCCGCCGCAACGTCGACGCCGCGTGCTCGCGCTGCGTCGATCTTCCTGCCCGCCTGGCGCATCAACCTGCCCCAACCGGGTTGATACGCGGCCTTCAAGTGGAAGACCTCGACCGGCAAGCCGGCCTTCTCGCCGATCATGATCGCTTCTTCGATCGATTGGACCAGCTCCTTGCCTTCGCCCCGAATGTGACTGGCATAGATGCCGCCGTACTGGGCGGCGACTTTCGCGACTTCGATCAGCTCGTTCGTGGTTGCGTAGCTCGAAGGCGGGTAGATGAGCGCCGTCGTCATGCCCATCGCGCCGGCTTTCATGGCGGTCTCCATGATCGCCTTCATGCGCTGGAGCTCTTCCGGCGTTGGTGCGCGTGAGTCTTCGCGCAGAACTGCGACGCGGGCCTGCGTCTCGGAGAAGTAGGTGCCGAAGTTCATGCTGATGCCCGACTTCTCGAGACCGGCGAAATACTCGGCAATCTTGTCAGCGGGAACGGGCGTGCCGCCTTCACCGCCGATGCCGGTCGTGACGCCCATCATCAGCTTGTTTTCGGCGAGACCGTTTTGCCTCAACGCGCGGCCCGACTGGTCCATGACGTCGATCCATCCGGGCGAGACGTACCGTCCCGTTGCATCGAGCTCTTGTCGTCCGCGTCCGGGGACTTTGCCGATGCGCACGAAGCGACCGTCTTTAATCGCAACGTCCGCGAGAATCCACGGATTGCCCGAGCCGTCGAGCACACGGCCGTTGCGAATCACGATGTCGTAGATCGGTTCGGCCTGCTGCGCTGCCAACGGCGCTCGCAAGAGGTTCAACGCGATCAGGCAGATGAGTAGGCGAGCGACGTTGCGGCGGAAACTGTTCATTGTTTACGGCAGTTGGAACTGCTACGGCGATTAGAACTCGAACCTGAATCCGAATTGACCTTCGCGACCGGGCAACACCTGGGCCGTCCTGCCGAAGTTCGGATCGGAGCCCGTGGTAAACACCGAGGCTGTATTCTGACGGTTCAGAATGTTGAAGAACTCAAACATCACCTGCATTTTAAGACGCTCGGTGAAGTCGATTCGCTTCGCGAAACGCATGTCGAGATTCGCAAACGGCGGCGCCGTGAAAGCGTTTCGTCCGGTGACGAAATCGATGCCTGTCAGAGTGCCGTTGCCGTCCGGATCTGACGACGATCCGGTGCGGCTGTAATGAAAGCCACTCTGCGCGCGAAAGATGCCGCTGAGTTGAATCTTCCAGGGCAGCTCGAGCAAACCGATGATCTGGAAAGTATGATCGACTGACAAGTCAGACGGCCCTTTGTCGAGATCGGGACCGTTAACGAAAGAACCAGCGGCAGCTACGAACCGGCCATTGGCGCGAGTGTAACCGCCATTCGCGTTAGTTCTCAACACGCCGTTTTCGGTGCTGCTCACCACCGGTGCAATGCCAATGAAATTGTCCGTCGGCAACGCATTTATTCCGAGTTGATTGTCTGTTTGATCGGCGAAGGTGTAGCTGCCGCTCAACTGGAAGCGTTTGCTGAAGCGCTTCGTAAAGCTCAACACCAGCGCGTCGTAAGTGCCTTCGTACCATGGACCAAACGTGCGGATTGGACCAGCGGAGAACGGCGGCAGAAACTGTCGCGCACCGGAGCGCGATTGAAACGCGATGTTGGCTTCGCGAATACCGAGCATGTCGTTCATGTTGCGGTGATAGTAATCAGCCGTAACGACGATGCTGTTTCCGAGTTCACGTTGTACGCCGATGCCGTAGCTCGTCGTGAACGGCGTCTTGAAAGAGCGATCTATGTCGGTGGGGAAGAGTTGCGCCGGAATCGCGGCATGCGACAGCGCGCCAAACGGTCCCCAGAAAAAGAAACCGGCCGGTTTGCCGATGGCAGCAGCCGCTTGCAGCAGGTACTGATCGGGAGTCAGACCCGAGATCTGCTGGATGTTTGAGACATTGATCACCGAGTTCGCCGGAATGAAAGCATGTCCGGCCGCGACTACGCGATTCAGTCTGTCGATGCCGATAAACTGGTTTGCAGCGCCACCGGCAAAAGCCGGACAAGTTGCGCCTGCCGCCTGGATCTGCGCGTCAGTCAAACTCGACGACACACAGAAGCCACCCGGGAACAGCGACGCGCCAATCGCCGCCGCTGCGATACTCGGATTACCGTAGAAGCCTCGCGGATACGAGAACGGTTGGATCACACGTTGGTCCGCGCCGCCGAAAGCGGGCACCGCGCGCACTGTCGTCAGGCGGAGTTGATCGTAGAAGACACCGAAGTGGCCGCGAACGACGGTCTTCGGCGTCGCCATCCACGCGAAACCAACGCGCGGAGAAATGTTTCGTTTGGTTTGAAACTCCGAGTCATAGTCCCAGCGCAGTCCGAGATTCAAAGTTAGGTTGTGCAGAAAACGCCAGTCGTCCTGGAGGAACAGTCCGTTGTAGTTGTTGCGAACATGGATCTCATTTGCCTGCGGAGTCAGACCACCGGCAGTTGTAACCGTGAAGAAACCCGCGTTGACTGGTCCGAACGTCGCGAAGTCGCTTTGCAGCGCGAAGAGCTGGAGTTGTTGGACCGATGCTTCAACGCCGTCGGCTTTCGTGCGCAGGAAGTTCCAACCAAACTTCACGTTGTGATCGCCGAACAGTTTCGCCGCCTGCGCGCCGAACGAAGTGTATTTCTGAAACAGGTTCGCGGGCGTGAGGAGATTACCGAAGGCCACCGAACCGAGATTTCCCGCGAGACTGTTTGTCGTCAGCGAGCTGAACATCTGGAACGTCGTGCCGACTCCCGCTTCAGGATGCGCAGGCGCGGTGTTCGAGGGTTCCGAACGATAAGCGCCGCGCAATGTGATCACCCACGGATTCGCCTGACTGCCAGCGAGGATCGTGTCGCTGAATCCCAGCAACAAGTGACGCGCACTTAGATCGTTTCGCCGTGAAGGCAAACTGGTCGCCTGCGATAGCGGCAGGAACTCCCGAATGACGCCGTTCGTGTAATTGACTTCCTGCGACAGCGAGTGACGGCCGAGCTGTTCGTCAAACTTAAAGAACCCGCGCGACTCGAATAACTCCGACGGGTTGTCAAACTGTCGTTCGAAGTCGCGGAGAAACTGTGGCGTAGCGGGCGGAAAGACAAAGTTCAGTACGCGATTCTCGGTGATGCGTTCGAAAGAGCCGAAGAAGTGAACCTT
>DASTOZ010000793.1:0-5864 GCA_035762365.1 Pyrinomonadaceae bacterium
ATGCCCCGTGCCGCCAGGCGCGAAACGGAAAAGATCCAGGGAACCTGGATTCTAATCGGCCCAAACAACACGATTCTGGAACTTACGGTTAGGAACAACGACGAGGGCTCTCTAAAATCGTATCGTTCTGAAACTGAGAAGAACGACAGTGTCGAACGAAAGGTGAGGGTTGTGGCGGAGGGCAACTCTATTTGGGTTGTTGCTTCCGATGCGGATGCGTCGATATCTCGGCTTGTGGGGAGTGAAACGATCATGCTGGCGTTTTCGTTCGGCACGTCAGGCGCACCCACCGTTGTAAAATTAAATCCCAGGGACAAAGAACCGGCTCAACTCCGAGTGGTTTCTCACACGAGGTAGCGACAACCTGCCTGAATAGTGGTTGTAGGTTAAGGGTGATTCGAGGCGTTGCCCCAAAGTTGGGAATCCCACCCGCTGACGTGGGCGGGTTTTTAGACTCTTGAGTCGAAGCTCTAATTCGACTAGAGTCTTGGAGCCCCACCATCAATACTCACCCGGAGGAATCTCCCTCAACGTAGCCTCGAGATTTGAATCTTGCGAGATCGCCAGTATGCTCGGCAATCTGCTCGAGGCAAACGGTGGTGAGAATGGACGTTGGGACCAAGGCAATGTCGCTGGAGATCACACGCGACATGCAAGACATCAAAATCGCGTTCCCGTTTCCTTACTGCAAAAAAGGCAGAGAGGTGAAGTGACGTATGGGATCAATCCTCGACAGTGCCGACCGCGCCGCAATTGCCGACAGGGTGCGATCTTTGTCGGCATCGTCTACGCGACGATGGGGCAGCATGGACGTAACCGGCATGCTGAAACATCTTCGCCTCGCGGCGCTCATGGCCCTCGGAGAGTATTCGGCGCCTTCAGCGAACAAGCGTGCGTTCCAGATGTTTCCACTCAAACACCTGATCCTCTATGTGTTTCCCTTCCCGAAGGGGGCGCCAACAGCACCGGCGTTGAAAGTAGTCGATGCGGCATCGTTTGAAGAGGAGCGCACCGGGTTGCTCGACACGTTGGAGCGAATCGGAACGGGAGTTCGTGACGGTGCTGGACCAGATCATCCGCTGTTTGGGCCGCTAAGCTGGCGCGAATGGGGAGTCGCGACGTACAAACACACCGATCATCATCTAAAGCAGTTCGGAGCATAGGCGCGCCCGCGCGTAGACCCACAAGACATGCGAAACAGAGCAACTATCTCGTTCATCATCTGCTTGCTTTTAACCGTCGTCGTTCAGGCGCAGACCGGCGTGTCGAAGAAGACGGCACTCGAGACTGCGCTTCAAACGAAGCTCGACGAGTGGCACAAAGCGGCGAGTTTTCCTGGTGCGACACTGGGTGTGGCGCTTGCGAATGGCGAAACGTTAAGCCTCGCCGTCGGATTTTCAGATCGCGACGCAAAGACGCCGATGAAGCCAACGGACCGCATGCTCGCCGGAAGCGTCGGCAAGACATTCGCCGCCGCCACCGCTTTGCAGTTGGTTAAAGAAGGCAAGATCGGGCTGGACGACAAGATTGAGAAATACCTTGGAAGCGAACAGTGGTTCTCGCGTCTCCCGAATGCGAAAGAGATTACGGTGCGGCAGTTGATGAACCACACGAGCGGTCTCGTGCGTTACGAATTCAAAGAACAGTTCACGAAAGACCTGACCGCGAATCCCGGCAAGGTATGGAAGCCGGTTGAACTCATCGCTTACTTACTCGACGAAAAGGCGCCGTTTGAGGCCGGTAAGGGTTGGGACTACTCCGACACGAACTACATCGTCCTCGGAATGATCATCGAGAAGATAACCGGCCGAAAGTTCTACGACGAAGCAAACAGACGGCTGCTCAAGCCGCTGAAGCTGGACGACACGATTCCGCAGGATGGTCCGAGATTGAAAGGCGTGGTCCAGGGCTATGCGGGTCCGAACAATCCGTTCGGCGGCACTGACGCGATGATCGTGAACGGAAAGTTCGCGATCAATCCGCAGTTTGAGTGGACCGGCGGCGGTTACGCTTCGACGGCGAGCGACCTGGCGCGATGGGCCAGGATGATTTACGAAGGCAAAGCGTTCTCGCCCGAGCTGCTGCCGCAAGTGCTGGACGGCGTCGCGGCGCCGATGCTCGGGCGTGAAAGCAAGTACGGTCTGGGCGTAATCATTCGCAAAACAACGCTCGGCACATCGTACGGCCACAGCGGTTTCTTCCCCGGCTACATGACGGACATAATGTACTTCCCGGAGCACAAAGTCGCGCTTGCCCTGCAAGTGAACACCAGCGTAGGACGCAGTCTCGGCAAGCCGCTGGGTCGTGTGCTGGTCGAAATGATGGAAGTCATCGCTGCGACTCAGCAGTAGGTGCTAACCACTGATCTTCATCTGCTTCAAGGCTACGGGTGTCTTCGCATAGGCAGCCGCGACGTCGGGAGTGACCATTTCAGTCACCGGCTCCCTGGTCGGTTCTTTTCTCTCGCCGGGCTCTTTCCGAATCTCATCGAGGTTCTCCAGCAGCAGTTTTTCCAGAGCTTGACCTTTGTGCTTCTCGAGCGCCGCTATTCCATTCGGCATGCCGCCGCGAACATAAATGTCGACCCAACCTTTCTGGCCCAATACTGACGCCAGAAAGGAGATATCGCCGTTTGGCTCTTTTCGTATTGAATCGGCGTGAACCTTCACATCGGGCAATGAGTTGATTTCGTCCTTCGGAATGGAGTCGGGGAATTTTCCTCCACCGCCGCCGCTGCGGACGATTACCGCCGTGGCATAACGTAGTTGAGCCTCGGCCTGAAGCCATTTCTGATCGACGGCAGGTGGATATTTTCTGCGGCCGTCAAGCAGACCTCCCAATCCCTTTCCGTTAAAGGCTACCGACATCAGATCGCCTTTTCGTTCAAACGCCTCCACGGTGAGATCGCCGGCTTTCAGACCGTTCGCCAATGCAAGAGGACTGAGCACTCCATACGTCGCTTTCGAGTTCTGGAACATCTGCACGATCTCAGATGTGTGCGCGGCGCCGACATTCATCGCCACCAGCGACGCGGAACGTCCAATCTCCACGGAGGTATCCACCATCGTTTTCGTTCGCGTTCTCGCAGCGTCAAAGAAGGCTTTAGTTTCAGCCATACCGCGTCGATCTTCCTCACTCAAGTTCGCACCAACCGCGGCAGCACGCTGCTCGATCTGTTGTATGAGCGTCTGGAGCTCTTCGATCGACCTGCGGGTTTCTTTGTTTAACTCCTCGCTCATCTGCTTGACCCAATTGTCTGGAGACTTCAAAGCGATCTTGTACAGATATGAGCCGATGGCTCGATTCGCCTTCTCAGTTAACTTAGCAGGATACGCAACTGGATCATCGGCCGCGTGTACCACTGTATCGGGAAACACCATTGCCATCAGATCCACCGCACTGATTTCTCCGGCGCGCATCAATCCGACAGCGATTTGATTTCTCAATTCTCCATTCTCGGGTCCACCCATTTGTCTGAACCACTGGACAGATGGATAGCTCTTGTCCTTCGTCAGCCCCTCGAGAGCGATCTCGCGCAGACCGTGTTGATTCCGCAGACGCAGTAACATCACGGCGATCTCAAACTGTCCGGCGATCGAGGTATGTAGCTCCTCGAAGACGAGGATCTTAGGTGTACCCGACCCGCCATGACTGGAAACCTTACCGACGCCGGAAGAAACGTTGGTCAATAAGGTGGTGAAATCGTTGCTCGAATCGGCGTTGGTGGAAGCAGTGTTCGATGCCGGCGTTGAGCTACGGCAGGCGGTGGTCCCGAATGTCCAGAGCATCAGTGAGAGGACGAGACCAGCAACGAGAGACTTCTTGTAATGCATTGCATTTCTCCTTTTGAAACTATTGGTCGCATTCGTGTAGGGCGTCCTTCGCGCCGAGCCGTGCAAAGTGGTCCGAGTCGTTGAGGTTCTTGCGCAGCGCCTCGATTGCGGCGGGCGAACAGACTTTTCCGAGTGCGCGGTTGAGCCAGTAGCGAACAGTCACATTCGGCTCGACGGTTGAACGATGGATCAGCAGTGGGGTGAGATGTTTTTGGGGAATTCCGAACAACTCCTGCGCCGCTTTCAGCCGCTTGCCGTAGTTGCGCGAGAGCAGGTCCTTTGCGAGTTTGTTCGACGAGGGGAAAACAGTGGCGTCGGTGTGTGGGCCCAGTATTTTCGGTGTATGTGCTTCGCCCAGATCACCAAGATCGACCTCGTTCTGAGCCAGAGCGAATGCCTTCCGAATGCTATAGCCGTAGCCCAACGCTTGGTAGAACGATCCGGCAAAAGCGATTGCCGAGGAGTCGCGGATCGCGCGCGACATTCCGATTACCCATTCGATATGTTCGGCTATGGCCCGTGCTTGTGCGGCGCTGTAGCAGGCGTTGAGGACAACGATGCGAATCTTTCCCTGCAGAAGAGCAAACAACGTCGACAGAGCTTTGGCTGGAACCGCATGGCTTCGGCCGGAACCGCCTTCGAGGACTATTTCGCTCGAACTACTACCGTGACCGCTGAAATGAACGATGTCCGGCTGGTGCTTAAGAAGCAGTTCTTGCAAATCGTTCGCCCGCACTGACGCGTGCTTCCGGATGTGAAAGAGGACACCAAACTCAGTCTGATTGAGTTTTCGCTCGATCAGCTTGATCTCTTGATCGAGCTTCAGAGCCGGGGTGTCGCGGGGATTGGCGGCAAGGAACAGGATCTTGATCGGGGTCGGGTTCGAGACTTTGTCCGGCTCACGATAGGGCGCCGCCGGCACATCTTCATCTCGGCGCGGCTCCGCGGGACCGACTCTCACGTGTCTTTTCGACTCGGATGGCATTCTCTTCCCCGCAACTCGCTACGAAGGCCGTTTCGCTTGTTTCTACCTGTTATGTAAGGGGGTGGAAAAACATTACGAGGCGGGGGTTGCTCGGACCGATCGGGTTATACTCACACGCAAAAGGCAGTCGCTCGAGCAAAGACAAATGAGTTCTTCACCGAGAATTAGAGTCGCGTCGCTGGTGACGCTCGTCGTGCTGGCCCACCTGGTTGTTGTTTTGCTTCATGGCCAGGCTCACACGAGGTTGGGAGTCGGGCTGGCCAACTGGCAACGGACCTATGTCATGGTGGTTATTCTGTTGGCGCCGCTGGTCGCACTCGTTCTGTCGTGGACGCGGTATCTCAGAGTGGGCGTATGGCTTCTACTCTGGTCGATGCTCGGCTCGCTCGTGTTTGGAGCGCTTTATCACTACATCCTCATCTCCAACGATCACGTGGCCCACCTCCCCGCGGGAGAAGCGCAAGGTCTGTTTCGTGTTACGGCGCTGCTGTTGTTGGTGACTGAAACCCTGGGTGTGGTCGTGGCGGCGATGCTGGTTCGAAGGGTTGTTAACAGTGTAGACCGCAATCGATGATCTGCGTAACGATCGCGCTGCCGCCGTTGAAGTTCAACAAAATCCCTAACCGACGAACTGATCGACACCCTACCCATCACACACACACTTGACAGGGGCTATGTAGATATTTATATATAACGTCATCTATACGCCCGGAAACCCGGCAGGAGTCAGAAGATGGGGAAAAGTTACCTGTCCTACACCATGGCGCTCATTCTGCAAGCGCTCGACTACGGCTATCGCTACGGCTTCGACATCATGACCATCACCGGACTCGCGAGTGGCACTGTCTACCCCGCCCTCCGACGTCTCGAGGACGCCGGCTTCGTCGCCTCGAAATGGGAACGACCAGCCGTCGCCCAGGCCGAACAACGGCCGCCACGCAAGTATTACGAAGTGACCAAAGCGGGCCGCACGGTATTGGCCGAAGCCCGCGAACGGTTTCGCGTGCTCCCCCAGTTTGAGCCTGTCTCGACGAGCAAACCCGCGA
>DASTOZ010000794.1:0-2925 GCA_035762365.1 Pyrinomonadaceae bacterium
CGCGTCAGAATCGTTCCACCAGAGCCGTCCGTTTTGCCAGTTTCGACCCAGGTTCTGGCGCGCGGTGGTTTCGATCCGTTCCCAGGTGCGTTTGATGTCGTTCGAGCTCCGCGAGCCGTGAATCAATCCGAGCGATGGCCAGATCGGATGATTGCAGCCGAGAACGAAACTGTCTTCAACACCGCGCAGGATCGCCTTCATGCCGCGCCGGTAAGCCTCGATGCGCGTTGCCCGCCGGTCGTGGAAGTGTCCGCCGTGAATCGCGCCCCAGAAATTCGCGTCGAGTTTGAAATACGTGCAACCCCACTCGCGCTTCATTGTGCGAAAGAGTTTTTGGAAATGCTGTTGCACTTGCGGGTGCGTGCCGTCGAGCACGTACCATGGACCACGACGCCAGCCGCCAAACGTCACGCGATCCGAACGCAACGGTGTGCCGTCGCTGTCTTTTACAAACCAGTCGGGATGCTGCTGAAACACGTGCGACTTCTCTTCCGCGACGAACGGCGCGACCCAGATCGCAGGTTCGAAGCCTCGCTCGCGAATCTGTTTCAGCACGCCCTGCACGTTGCCGCCGAAGGCAGCGCCGGTCTCGAGCCAATCGCCCATCGCAGGTTGGTAGCCGTCGTCAATCTGAACGTAGCGCAGGCCGGGAGAGTGTTTGGCGATAACAGCGAGATTGTCGAGCACTTGCTGTGCGGTAACGCGTGGGCCAAAGCAGTACCACGAACACCAGCCGCTGGGTGGTTTGAGGAAACGCAGCGGGGGATGATTTGCGTTTAGTTGGAAAGCGAGATTGTCGAGTAAGTACTCGCGGTTGGCGCCGGAATCGTACGTGAACGATTCCAGCTTCCACGTTTCGCCCGGTTGCAGTTCGCGATCTTCGGTGTCGACGACGACTTTCAGCGATTGACCGTTGAGAGAAAACTGGCCGGCGAAGCGACGACACGAAGTGAAAGCGAGCAAGTGATGCTCGGTTGGCGAGGGCGACAACGTCATCATGCCGTAAAACGTTTTCGCGCCCGCGGGAGAGGGCATTTTGTAATGCTTCGCGTCGGTGTAGTTGCCGAGGTCCGCGGGTGCGCCGAGCGTGCCGCCGGTTTGCGAAAGCATCTGGAAGCCTTCGCCGTACAGTCGCGTCGACGGCGAAAACGGTAACCGCAGATCGAAGAGCACAATCTCTTTTACTCGAATGGGCTGCGTGCCGTGGTTTGTCAGTTGTGATTCGCAAATCGATCCGCGCCATCGACGCGTGAGTCGTAACGGTGGAGCAATGTTTGTTGGGGCGTTGATGAAAGAGTGACGACCGAAGCGTTCGGTCGCGTGTACGGCGGCGGCAAAGGGAGATACGAGTGCTAATTGGAGTAGCGTTCGTCGAGAGATCATTTTTACACGGATTACACGGATCTATGGTGACTAGCGCGTTAATCGCGCGTCGAGCCAGTCGGCATGAATGCGTCCGCCTTCACCTACACGCCTGACACGCAGCATCAAGTGTTTCACGTTCTTCACATCCACCTTCACCGCCTTGGTTCCATCAGCCTTCTTCATCTCACCACTGGACCACAGCTCCGCGCCGTCACCGACGACGAAAAACTGTGCTTTCGCGTCAGCATTGTTGAACTCGTCATCAATCCCGACAAGCGCGACGAACTGGTCGTACGTTCCATTCAACTCAAACTCGATCTCGGAATTCGTCGGCATACCGATGCCTTTTTCAAACTGCCGGCCGCCGACGATTAGACCGCCGCTGTTGAAATTACGATTGAGCTCCGGCTGACGCCAGCCCGGCGTCAAACGCACCGGATTGAGATCGGAAACGAACACCTCGGGCCCCTGGATCTTCTTGAGCGTAAACGAGAGTTGCGCCTTCTTCTCGCTCAAGGTTCCGTCCTGCCACACCGTCCTGACTTCCGCGGTGTACGACGCATTCGGATCGAGACCGCGCAAAGCGAACACCTGCGTCGGCGTGAAACCAACCACCGATCCGTTCAATGAAACTTGATAACCGGCGGCAGGTTGATGCGGCACGGTCCAACGAAGGTTTGCGCCGTCGAGTCCTGCGCGTTCAGCCCACAGATTGCCAGGCTCACGAACCGGAAAGTGATATGCACGCGCCGGTTCGAACACCACGTCCCACGAAATCTCGGTCGTCTGCGGCGACGTGATCTCGATCGCGGCCCAACCCTGATGGTTCCTAACGCGAACCGGCAATCGTCCCGCGCGGCCGCGCGCAGTCGCACTCTTGATCGCGAAATACTTTCCGCGCGGAAATGCGAACCGCAGCTCGTAAGGATCGTTCTTCACCACCTTGCTGCGCCCCGAATACACATTCCGCGCCGTGTCGTACGACTGCGAAACAAGATCGACCCAGCCTTGCGTGATGTGACGGCTCGTCGAAACCAACTGAATCTGGTCCGTTGCCGGAACCAGCGTCAGTACGCGCGTACTCGCGGGCGCAAGTTCGACGCTGACGCCCTTTTCCCATGCACCCAGGTACTCCCGATTCCAGAAGTCGAACACATGGACGCGCGCGTCGACCGGCAACCCGAGATCTTTCCAGCCCACAAACATCGGCGTCGACTGTCTCTCGTCGAAATTGAAAACACCGACGACGTCATACGCCCGCCCGAGATGGTTGACCTTCAGGTCCCAAATGCGCTTGTTGCGATCCGACGAAAACAGATCCAGGGGACGAATATCAACCGCCGGATACACGCGCTTAACCAGCTCGACGCGCTCGGGCGAAAGATCCATCAAGCGGTCGCTCATCAACGCCGCCTGCCCGGTCAATCCCTGCAACGTGGCCCACGCGCGCGCCTGCTCGAGACCCAGCGGCGACCGCACGATGAACACATCCGGATCCGCGTACCACGCGATGTTGTGCAAAAAGTAGTATTGCATCGTCGCGCGCATCGCAAACTTGAA
>DASTOZ010000795.1:0-2849 GCA_035762365.1 Pyrinomonadaceae bacterium
ACAAGCAGCGGCGATCCCGGTGAATTACCTGACCGCGTACGCGTTGCTCGTCGTGATGGGTTCACTGCACAAAGGCGAGTCGGTGTTGATTCACAACGCCGGCGGCGGTGTCGGGCTCGCGGCGATCGACATCGCAAAGAAGATCGGAGCCGTCATCTACGGCACGGCGAGTCCGGGGAAGCATAAGTTCCTCGCCGAACGTGGCCTTGACCACGCAATCGACTATCGCAAGCAGGACTGGTTACCGGTGCTGAAAGACCTGACGAACGGACGCGGTGTCGATCTCGTGATCGATCCGATCGGAGGCGCGCACTGGAAAAAGAGTTACGCCGCGCTGCGTGCGACCGGCAGGCTAGGCATGTTTGGGATTTCGACAGTCTCGGCCAACGGACTCTCAGGCAAGCTCAACATGCTGAAAGCGGCCATTCAAACGCCGCGCTTTCATCCGTTTGGACTGCTGAACAAGAACCGCGGCGTGTTTGGATTGAACCTGGGCCACATGTGGCACGAACCGGAGAAAGTGGCGGTCTGGATGCGTGAGCTCCTGCGCGGCGTCGAAGAGGGATGGGTGAATCCGTACGTCGATCGCGCCTTCTCTTTCGAGGAGGCAGGCGCGGCGCATCGTTATCTCGAGGAGCGAAAGAACATCGGCAAGGTCGTGCTCGTGCCTTAGTCAGGTTCTGTCTCGTTCGATCTTTTCGCGAGAAAGAACGAGATCACGGTCGAATAGATCAATCCGAGAAACAGTGCAGTCGCGAAAAGACCGACGAACGCTCTCGCCGCTACCATCGTGGCCGGCTCGTTAATCGGGCCACCTTCGACTACCAAAAGCCGCGTTCCCACAATCGCCAGCGCGATGGCGAAAAACACACACGCCGACACGCCATAAACCGCGGAAATCGCGACGCCTGTTTTCACGCCCTTTTTGAAATCTTGTTTATCGCCGTACTCTCGTTCTTTCGCTTTCAATCCGAGATAAATCATCACGAATTGCAGAACGTTGAACCAGATCATCGCGCCGGCCGTGTGTATCGCGGATGTCGGAGCGAAGATTGAATGAGTAACCAGCACCCATGCAATGACGCCAAGGGTAGTCAGCAGTCCGTATTTGATCGGGATCGACAGTTTGGTCATGGTTTTAGGCATCCGTGTCTTTCGCTGTTTGTCCGTCGACGCCCAGACGAGAGGTCCGCGTTCTTCAGATCCATGCAGGCTTTACTTGTCCCTGCGTGTCGTGCCAGTACGGCGCCCAGGCGAGTGCCACCAGCTTAACGTCAATGTTTATCTTCTTCGGCTTCAAACTCACTTTGCCGAGCTCTTCGGTTAGGGGATCGAACGACCGCTCGATGTCGGCGGCTTCCGCCTTGAACTCTGCTTCCAGATCGGCGAGCTTCTGCGCCACAGCGGCGACGTTGTCCTGCGCGCGATCCACGTCTTCCGCTTCTTTCATCGAACGACTGACGCCGCGCGCGGCTGTTGTGGCGCGTCCGAGTGTTCCGATGCTCGCTCTCTTTCGTCCGAGCAGCGATCCGAGCAGAGTCGCGCCGAACGATATCGCCGTCTGATATTTTTGACCCTGCGCCTCCTCTGCCTGACGTTGAACCATCTGTTCCGCGCGTCGCTTGCGGTCTTCGAGCTGTTCAAACTTCGGAGCGTACTTGCGACGTAGTTTTTCGACGGCGTCGTCGCGTCGTTCTCGTGCAATCTGCTGCATGCGAACGCGGAAGTCACGCTCGGTTTCGCCGGGGTTCGACGCCAATTCGAGGTTCGCGCTCTCAAACAATTCCAGTCGATGATTGCGATAGATCCAGGTCGCGAAATCTTTGTTCCACGCCGCGTAGCTCTTTTGTTTAGTGGCAATGGGAGGAACTTCCCCGAACTCGGCTTTCTCCTCAGGCTGCGCTTCCAGATCTTCAATAGGAACACTGATTGGAGTCGCTGTATTCCAATCAAGCGCGATCGGGCCGTCAGAAATCTCCGCGAGTAGCATCAGCTCGACTGTTGTTGAATCCGTGTAATGAATCTCTGCCGCGCCAAGCAGCATCGGATGATATGCGAGCCGCGCGTTCACGGCGGCAGAAGAACGAACGGGAATGTAGTACTGAGGTATTTCTGACGGCAGAACAGGCTTGTCACTTTGCGGCAGAGACGTTGCCGTTGGCGCTGTGGCAGCCGGTTGCGGCGTTCCTGCTTTCACCGGATCCATCAGCGACTTGATCTGCGTGCGCGTCAGTGGACCACGCAGGTACGACATGGTCCAGCGTGTCTCGAAAACTTCCGGACGCTCGTCGTGCGTGTTGTTCATCAGGAAGATTCGCGTACTGAGTCCAGCCAGCAGTTGCTCCATTTCCTGGCGGTCGAACTTCTGACCCGATCCGGCGGCGATGCCTTCGAGTCCTTCCAGCATGCGGTCTTTGTCGCGTTCCGTTTGCAGTCGACCGATGAACCATGTGCCCGCGTTTGAGAG
The DNA here is from genome assembly GCA_035762365.1 of Pyrinomonadaceae bacterium. Taxonomy (GTDB): domain Bacteria; phylum Acidobacteriota; class Blastocatellia; order Pyrinomonadales; family Pyrinomonadaceae; genus PSRF01. The sequence continues at coordinate 2,468 of DASTOZ010000795.1, forward strand.
TCCTTTGTAATCGAGGTCGACGGGGTTCTGAGTCGTCAGCACGACGCCCAGTCCGAACGCTCGCCCCTGCTTCAGGATTGTCAACAGCGGCAACTTCGATGGCGGGTTCGCGACCGGCGGAAAGTAACCGAAGATCTCGTCCATGTACAGAATGGCGCGCAGGCTGGTGGTGCCGGATTGAGCACGCATCCAGCCCAGCATTTGGTTTAGCAGCAGCGACACGAAAAACATGCGCTCCGCGTCGCCGAGGTGCGCGATCGACAGCACCGAGACGCGCGGCCGCCCGCCCGCGCCCGCGAGCAGCCGCGACACCTCGAGCGGCTCGCCCTCGAGCATCGTCTCCATCGCGGGCGACGCGAGGGCCGCGTTGATCCGCACGGCG
>DASTOZ010000796.1:0-2227 GCA_035762365.1 Pyrinomonadaceae bacterium
GCGTTGATTAAAAAAGCATTTTCAATCGTCGGGCTCGGAGTTTACCGTCTCAACCCCCCGCAAAACAGTAATTCGAAGAATCCGCCAAAAGTCGTTGTTTCGTCGCCACTCGAATGGAATTCAAAAGAATGCTTGAATCAGTTCTATTCCAATGAAGAAGCCGTCGAGTCGTATCTGGATCCTGAATTTTACGATCGGGTGGTCGATTTATTAGTGAGTCACGGCGTTAATTACGACCAGAAAAGCATCGCGGACATTGGCTGTGGCACAGGCGGCTTGCTTAGAACTCTGCAGACCCGCTTTGAACCTCGATCACTTACTGGCTTTGAGTATTCTGAAAGAGCGCTCGACCTCGCGCGGTCGAAAGTGCCCGGAGTACAGTTTTCATGTTTTGATATTTACGAGGGAACTACGCGACAGTTCGATGTGGTCTTTTGCATCGAGGTACTCGAGCATCTTCTGCATCCCGAAACGGCGCTTCGCAACATCATCGGAATGCTGGCCGACTCGGGAGTCGCGCTCCTCACTGTGCCCAATGGACGAACTGATACCTTCGACGGGCACATCAATTTTTGGAGCCCTGAGAGTTGGGAAGTGTTCCTGAAGCAGATATGCCAGAACCACAGTGTAGAAACTGGGCTAATCGAGAATAACCAACACAACTATGCAGTCATCAAGCGGTGAAAGTATCACCATCGGCCAGATCGGCTGCGGCTACTGGGGACCAAACGTGTTGCGCAACTTTTCCGCGCAATCCGGTTGCTGGGTCAAGTACGTTGCTGAGATAAACCCGGAACGGCAGGCCTACGTCCGCGCGAACTTCCCGCGTTCCGAAGTTGTTTCCGATCTCGACGCGGTGCTCAACGATTCGGAAGTCGACGCCGTTATCATCGCCACACCCGCCGCGTCGCATCACGCACTCGCGAAACAAGCACTGGAGTCGGGCAAACATGTCTTCGTCGAGAAACCGCTGGCGACGAGCACAACGCAGGCTGACGAGTTGGTGAGTCTCGCCGCCAACACCGGCAAGACGTTGATGGTCGGTCACACATTTCTCTACAACGCCGCCGTGCGTTACGCGAAAAAACTGCTCGCCGACGAGAGCATGGGCCAACTTTATTACATCTACAGTCAACGCTTGAACCTGGGCCAGGTGCGATCTGACGTAAACGCCTGGTGGAACCTGGCGCCGCACGACGTCAGCATCATGATGTACCTGATGAACGACGAGCTGCCGGTGTCAGTCTCGGCGACAGGTGTCAGTTACATCCAACCCGGCATCGAAGACGTCGTGTTCGCGACCCTGAAGTGGGCCAGCGGCGTGACCGGTCACATTCACGTGAGCTGGCTCGACCCCGGAAAGATCCGCAAGATGACGCTGGTCGGCAGCCGGAAAATGGTGGTCTACGACGACGTCAGCGACGACAAGATCAAGATTTACGACAAGGGCGTCGATCGCGTCCCGAAGATCGGCGAGCGCATGGACTACGATCAGTCCGGCGATTACCAGTTGATTCACCGCACCGGCGACATTCTGTTGCCGAAGATTTCGTTTCAGGAGCCCCTCAAAACAGAATCCGCGCACTTTCTCGAATGCCTGCGCAACGGCCAGCAACCCCTGACTGGACCGCAACACGCGCGCGACGTAGTCGCTGTACTGGAAGCAACGCAGACAGCGTTGACGTCGGGACGCGCGGTCGAGTTGTAAGGTCATGGGTTTAATCGGCGTCATTCCGGCGGCAGGAAAAGCAACAAGAATGGGAGAACTCAGCGCCTCGCTGCCGAAGGCCTTGATCGAAGTCGACGGCTGTACGCTGCTCGAGCGATCCATCGCTACGCTGAAAAGCATTGGCGTGTCGCGCATCGTTGTTGTTGTCGGACACCTTGGAGAAAAGATCGTCGAGCGTGTTTCCGGAGTCGAGTTTGCTCACCAGGAGCGACCGCTCGGACTGGCACACGCGATTGCGACAGCCAGGCCGGATGACGATTTCGTCGTTCTCTGTCCCGATAACATTTACACGGATGACACGGATTTGCTCCGAGCCCGGGAGGTTTTCGATTCGAATAAATCCGTGTTTCTGCTGGTCGGCACGGTAACTCCAAACACACAACGCGATCGAAAGTCGTATTTCACTTCCGCGCATCGCAACTTCGAACCAAACGTCTACGACTACAGAAGCACCGGCGAAAACACATCCGGACTTGCGATCAATTCCACGGGCTGCAC
>DASTOZ010000797.1:0-3424 GCA_035762365.1 Pyrinomonadaceae bacterium
GTAATTGCGCGTCGCGAATCTTCGCGCCGATTTTTTCGCTTCGCAAGTTCGCTTCGACACGGAAACCACAGGCGATGAGTCCGTCTGCGAGCTCCTGTGCGTAATCGTTGACGCGATCCGTGATCGGCAGGATCGCGACCTGCACCGGCGCCAGCCACATCGGAAACGCCCCCGCGTAATGCTCGATTAACACGCCGAAGAAACGCTCTACCGAACCAAACAACGCGCGATGGACCATCAACGGCTGGTGCGGTTTGTTGTCTTCGCCGATGTATTCCATCTGGAAACGCTTCGGCAAATTGAAGTCGAACTGCACCGTCGTCAACTGCCAGTTGCGGCCGATCGCGTCTTCGACTCGGATGTCGATCTTTGGTCCGTAGAACACCGCTTCGCCTTCGACGCGCGTGTACGGAATGTTGCGCGAGTTCAAGGCGTCGACGAGCGCGGCTTCGGCGTTGTCCCAGTCTTCGTCGGAACCGAGATAGCGCACGTTTGGATCGTCGCCGCGGACGGAGAGTTCGACTTTTATGTCCTTGAAGCCAAAGACTTCGTAGACGTGGAAAGCAAAATCGATACAGCCCAGGATCTCGCCGCGAATCTGCTCCGGCGTGCAGAAGATGTGGGCATCGTCCTGCGTGAATCCGCGGACGCGCGTCAGACCGTGCAGCGCGCCGGATAGTTCGGCGCGATAACACGTGCCGAGTTCGGCGTATCTGAGCGGAAGATCGCGGTACGAGCGTTGGCCCGTCTTGTAAATGCCGATGTGAAACGGGCAGTTCATCGGTTTGATCCGAAATTGCTGTTCCTCGAATTCCATCGGCGAGAACATGGAGTCGGCGTAGTTCTCTTCGTGACCGCTCGTGAACCAGAGTTCGCGTTTCGCGATGTGCGGCGTGAAGACGAGGCCGTAGCCTCGTTTCAGCAACTCTTCGCGCAGGAAGTCTTCCATCGCTTTGCGAATGGCGCCGCCTTTCGGGTGCCACATCACGAGGCCCTGGCCGTAGTCTTCCTGGATCGAGAACAGATCGAGTTCGCGGCCGAGCCGGCGATGATCGCGCTTCTCGGCTTCTTCGCGTTGCTTCAGCCAGGCATCGAGCTCTTCAGGCGTGAAGAACGCCGTGCCGTAGATGCGCTGCATCTGAGGTTGCGACGCGTCGCCTTTCCAGTAAGCGCCAGCGAGTGAAAGCAGTTTGAAGGCGCGCAGTTTGTTCGTGTTCGGGACGTGCGGGCCGAGACAGAAGTCGATGAACGGCGAGCCGTCGATGTAGTAGACGCTCACCTGATCGCCGGCTTTTTCGTCGATCAGTTCGCACTTGAGTGGCTCGTCGCGATCGCTGAAAACTTTCAGCGCGTCGGCTTTCGCGATCATTTCGCGGCGATAGCCCAGGTTTTGACTCGCGATCTGCTTCATGCGCTTCTCGATCACGGGAAGATCGGCTTCCGTGAGCGCGCGCGGCGTGATCACGTCGTAGAAGAAGCCGTAACGCGGATCGTCGAGCAGTGCCGGACCGATGCCCAGTTTCGTGCCAGGGAACAGATCGAGTACGGCGGCGGCGAGCAAGTGGGCCGTCGAATGGCGCAGCACTTCCAGACCGTCGCGCGTTTGCGGGACGATGGGTTCGATTTGCACCACCGATTCGGCCGATTCGGGTTCAGCCGCGTCCAACTGGGCGGTCAGGTCGACCTCGCGCCCGCCGATCTTCGCGGCAAGCGCTTGTTTGGCCAGATCGCGGTCCAGTTTCTTCAATGCGTCAGCCACCGTTGCCGATGCGGGCACCGGGACAGGAGAGCCGCCCTTCAGTTGTACATTGATCTCACTCATTGCTAAATCGCCTCGTGTTTCGTCAAAAGACTATTCGACAGACCTGCGTCGCAGGGCCGAAGACGATTCCTCACGATTTGCGATTCACTAATTGCTGTACTTCAGTTGATCGGATTCGATAGGAGCGCCTTCGCCGTGCGCCCGCGTAGTGCGGGTCGGCTAAAAAGTAGTGAATCGAGTGAATGTTCGATTCATGACGAAGGTCTTCCGGAGCTCCTACCAAAAATTAGAAAATCGACGTTGGAGTGTAGCAAACGGGGTGCCGCGGGCGCAAGTTAACTCGCCGTGTTCGCGGCCACTTTGGCCTTCAGGGCTCGAATGTGTGTCGTGAGGAGATTCTGAAGGTCCTGTCTCTCTTGCGACGTCGTAATGCAAGGCGGATTCAAGACTGGCTCTTCGATGCTCGCAAATTCACTAGTCCAGTAACGAAGCGTGATCTGGTTTGCATTGTCTAATTCATGGGTCCAATCACCGCGACAATGACCAGCGAGAACATTCCCCCGAGAGTGGTGGATGAACGTCAGGCCCTCGTCTTCGCCAGCACAAACGACGACCAAATGAACCAACTCGGCAAACTCCAGCTGCGAGAAGACGAACGCGTGCTTTCCTCTCACCGAGTTGGTGAAATCAGAGCGCGTGTATTCAGGCCGCAAGTCATCGTGGTTTTGCTTGATATTCTTCATAAATCTTTCGCTCACGGCGAGTCGCCAATCGAGCGCTAATCAACCGAATAAGCGTGCCGCGCTGAGTATTCGACACAACGAGCAATCTTCGCCGCCAGGATGTTCCAAACGCAATGTAACGACTTTCTTCGTAAGAGTGGCGGTAGTCCAGAGTTACCTCCGAAAGAGGATCTAAAACCGCGCTCGCTGGCTCTTCAAACGAAACACCATGCTTCCGAACATTGATCCTTGCCTTAAGCGGATCCCAGTCAAAGGTTCTTGCCATCGTGAGGTAACAGCATCAGTAAATTGGCGGGTGGCGGTCAGTATAACAGTTGGCAGTTGGAACTCGACTGGCCTTTTCTGAATCGGCTGATAAGAGTTTGCCGCATCGTCAGAACTTGCGCTAGCATGGCGTGCAACAAGGGCTTTCCGTTTTTATCATCCACAATCTGTGATCTTGAGGAGACAAAGTATGCGATCTGTGTCCCGAGCCGTCGTGGTACTCGTGTTGTCAGTTGCTCTTTTGATTAGTGTTCCAGCTCAGACCCGCAATGGCGGTGCGAAGAGCAATGGCGCGCGGACTGCGCCGGCTACTGGACGCGCCGCGGCCCCGGAGATGAATGGGAAAGCGGCGCCCGTTAGCGAGATGCGCGCGTCGATTGAGCGTTATTCGGTCGACCGCGGCACTTTGACGCGATCGTTTCCAGTCGGCATGTCTCCCACCCGTCGCGATCGGTTCAAGAAGTTCTACACCGAGTGGCTAACTTCCCTGCAATCCCTCGACTTCGACTCGATGAGCCAGGACGGCAAAGTCGATTACATCCTCTTCAAAAACCACCTCGAATACGAGTTGCGACAACTCGACATTCAAGCGAAACAACTCGCCGAAATCCAACCGCTGATCCCATTCGCGAAAACGATCATCGATCTCGAAGAA
>DASTOZ010000798.1:0-3634 GCA_035762365.1 Pyrinomonadaceae bacterium
ACCGTCAATCAACGATCGCACTCGATCATCAGCTAACGCTGCGGCACGCAGATCGTCTTCCGACACATCAGGCGCGGCGATCACGCGTGATCGCAGCTTGCCGTTGATCTGCACCGGGATCTCCAGCTCTTCTCGCTGTGCGAGTTCGGGATCGGCGGTGGGCCAGCGCGGGACTTCACCCAACAAGCCGCCCGCATGTCCCAAACCTTCCCACATCTCTTCCGCGATGTGAGGCGAAAAAGGCGTCAGCATCACGACCAAAGCCTCCAACGCTTCGCGGACCGCAAAAACATCTGCGTCCGATGCGCGCGATGGATCTGCGTTGAAGTCGCTCAACTGATTTAACAGCTCCATCAACGCGGCGACGCTCGTGTTCAAGTGCAACTGTTCGAAGTCGCTCGTGATCTTGGCGATCGTTTGATGAGTCTTGCGCCGCAACGTTCGCGCTTCCGGACTGAACTCCGTCGCCGGTGATTCACTCGCGCCATTCGCGAGCCGTTCCTGCCACTTCCAGACCATCGTGTAAACGCGCCGCAGGAAACGCACGGCGCCTTCGATGCCCGTGTCAGACCAACGCAGTTCGTTCTCGACCGGCGCGGCAAACAGCACGAACAACCTCGTCGCATCGGCGCCGAACGCCGCGATCATCTCGTCAGGATCGACACCGTTGCCGAGACTCTTCGACATCGCTTTCCATTCGTCAGTGCCCTCTACGCGGTTCGTCACCATGCCCTGCGTCAACAAACGCTTCACTGGTTCGTCGAAGTTCACCAGTCCGAGGTCACGCATGAACTTGTTCCAGAAGCGCGTATAGATCAAGTGCATTACTGCATGACTGTCGCCACCGATGTACTGGTCCACGGGCGTCCATTGCTTCGCGATCTCCGGATCGAACGGGGCGTCGTTGTTTCGCGGATCGAGATAACGAAAGAAGTACCACGACGAATCGACAAACGTGTCCATCGTGTCCGTGTCGCGTCGCGCTGGACCACCGCACTGGGGACAGGTCGTGTTTACAAACTCGGCGACACCGGCGAGTGGTGATTCGCCCGTTCCCGTGAACGCTGCTGTTTGCGGCAACACGACGGGCAACTGATCGTAGGGCACCGGGACCATGTCGCATTTGTCGCAGTAGATCACGGGCACCGGCGCGCCCCAGAAACGTTGACGCGACACGCCCCAATCGCGAATGCGATACGTCACTGCGGCCTCGCCAAAACCTTTTTCCTGCGCGTATGCCGCCATTTCGCGGATCGCGACGTCGGAAGGTTTTCCACCCCACTCGCCGCTATTGATCAAAACACCGTAGTCGGTAAACGAGTGCTTCATCTCCGCAGAGCTGTCGCCCGCCGTGGTCGCAACCGGCTCGGATTGGAGTTGCTCGTGAGTGACGGGAGCGATCACCTGGCGAATCGGCAACGAATACTTCTGCGCAAATTCGAAGTCGCGCTCGTCGTGCGCTGGCACGCTCATCACCGCGCCCGTGCCGTATTCGATCAGCACGTAGTTCGCGACCCACACCGGCACCGTCTCGCCGCTGAACGGATTGATCGCGAGCACTCCGGTGTTCAGACCTTCCTTCTCGCCTTCTCCCGTCAGGTCAGTACGAATCGCTTTCTGGTGTTTGACTTTCTCAGCAAACGCTTCGACGTCGCCCTTCAAAGCAGAGTTCTTTAACAACTCCGGCAACAACGGATGTTCGGCCGACAGCACGACGGCGGTCGCGCCGTAGATAGTGTCGATGCGCGTGGTGAACACACGTATCTTCTTGTCGCTGTCTTTGATTGCGAAATCGATGAACGCGCCTTCACTGCGTCCGACCCAGTCGCTCTGACGTTTCAAAACCTTCTCGGGCCAACCGGCCTCGATCTGTTTCATGTCGGCGACGAGCTGTTCGGCGTAGTCGGTGATGCGCAGGAACCACTGTTCCAGATCTCTCTTCTCGACCGGCGTGCCGCAGCGCCAACAGATCCCGCCCGACGACTGTTCGTTCGACAACACGGTCTGTTCTTTCGGACACCAGTTCACCTGCGAGACTTTCTTGTACGCGAGTCCGCGTTCCAACATCTTCAGGAAGAACCACTGGTCCCACTTGTAATACTCCGGACGATGCGCAGCGATCTCGCGCGTCCAGTCGTAGCTGATGCCCAGACGCTTCAATTGCCCGCGCATGTGCGCGATGTTTTCTTCGGTCCAGTCGCGAGGATTCACGCCGCGTTTGATGGCTGCCTGTTCCGCGGGCTGGCCGAAGCTGTCCCAACCGATGGGATGCATTACGTTGAAGCCCTGCAAGCGTTTGAACCAGGCGAGCGCGTCGCCAATCGCGTAGTTGCGCACATGGCCCATGTGCAGGAAACCGGACGGGTAGGGCAACATTTCGAGCGCGTAGAACCGCCGGCGCGGATCGTTCTCGCGGGCCTCGAAGGCGCCGGTTTCAGCCCAGCGTTGCTGCCATTTGTTTTCGATTTGCTCCGGAAAGTATTTTTCGTCCATAACGTTGTCCAATCTTACTTAACACGTTTTGCGCAGACGGCACAAAGCATTGCCAGCTTTGTCCGATAGTTCATTTACGTTTTGAAGAAGAAGGAATCGCCGCCCCGCGAAGTCGCGCTAGTTTGCGCGACGCAGAAGCGGCACCGTAAGGACGAGGTTTGTGTTCGTCTTGAAGAACATTCGTGCGGGATTTTATCAGCCGCTTACGAATGAACGCAACATCGAGAGATTTTTGAGGTCGGCGCGGGGGTCGTCGTAGGGGGTTTCGAGGATGAAGGCGGCGTGTTTCAGCTTTGGATGACGCGCGACGCGGCGCAGGGCTTCGGCGCCGATGTGTCCCTCGCCGATATGCCAGTGGCGATCGACGCGGGAGTTGTAGACGGCGCGCGAGTCGTTGAAGTGAACGGCGCGGACGTTCTTCATTCCGACGGTCTTCTGCATGCGTTGAATCAAGGCGTTGAGACCATCTTCCTCGCGGATGTCGTGACCGGCGGTGAACGCATGCGCGGTGTCGAAGCAGACGCCGAGCGGGATCTTCGGGCACAACTCCATGATCAGTGCGAGATGCTCGAACCGATGGCCGATGCAGTCGCCTTGTCCGGCGGTGTTTTCAAGCAGAATGCGAAGCGAGCCGAACTTCAGTCCTTTGCACGCGATCTTCAGACTCTCGGCGCAAAGCGCGATGCCGTCCGCCTCGCACGCGCCGCGAGAACTTCCGGGATGGACAACGAGATAGTCGACGCCGAGCAGTAAAGAACGCTCGACTTCCTCGCGAAACGATTCACGCGACTTTTGTAGAAACACGCCGTCGACAGCCGCGAGATTCACGAGGTAGTTGCAGTGGATCAGGACAGGCGTGATTTTCGTTTGCTTGCGGACTTTGCGAAACAACAGCACATCTTCGAGCGTGAGCGGTTTCGCCATCCAGCCGCGCGGGTTGCGTGAGAACAATTGCACGGTATCGCAGCCGGTGTCTTTCGCGACGACGAGCGCGTTGTGAACTCCGCCTTTGATGGGCGCGTGAAAACCTATTCTTGGCTTGCGAGGCATTTGATCTTCGTACTTTGTGCTTTGTGCTTTGTACTTTGTGCTTTGTGCTTTGTGCTTCGTGCTTCGTGCTTCGTGCTAACAAAGAACAAAG
>DASTOZ010000799.1:0-2973 GCA_035762365.1 Pyrinomonadaceae bacterium
AGGTCGCCACAAAGCCAAAAGCTGTTGATTTTATTAGAGTTTTCGCCGATTCCGCTGTTGCCAAAGAGCAGTAAAAAAGGCTAAAATGTCGCTCACTTGAATGCTGAAATTCCGCCTCGTTTTTCTGTTCGAAAAAGAACCGCCAACACCGAGCTAAGTATCTCTTCAAGTGGGATCGAACTGCGTGCGGGCGGATTGTACTTGAAAGGCTACTAGATGGAAACAACTTCTGAGCGCAACCACATAAACATCGAAGACGAGATGCGCCGATCGTATCTCGACTACGCCATGTCGGTGATCATCGGCCGCGCGCTGCCTGACGTGCGCGATGGTTTGAAACCGGTGCACCGGCGCGTGCTGTGGGCCATGCACGAGCTCGGTAACCAGTACAACAAAGCGTACAAGAAGAGCGCGCGCATCGTTGGCGACGTTATCGGTAAGTATCACCCGCACGGCGACATGCCGGTGTACGACACGATCGTGCGACTGGCACAGGACTTCTCGATGCGTTATCCGCTCGTCGATGGCCAGGGAAATTTCGGCTCGATCGACGGGGACGCCGCGGCTGCGATGCGTTACACCGAAGTCCGCATGGCGCGTCTTGCAAACGAGATCCTCGCCGACATCGAAAAAGAGACGGTTGCGTTTCAACCCAACTACGACGAATCGCTCAGCGAGCCGATGGTTTTACCGACTCGCGTGCCGAACCTGCTGATCAACGGTTCTGACGGCATCGCAGTCGGCATGGCGACGAAGATCCCGCCGCACAATCTGACGGAGATCGTCGACGCGACGATCGCACTCCTGAAAGATCCGGAGTTGACCGTTCACGACCTGACGAAGATCGTGACCGGTCCTGATTTTCCCACCGGCGGATTCATTTACGGCCGCGAGGAGATCAAGAAAGCCTATGTCGAAGGGCGCGGCGTTTTGCAGTTGCGTGCTCGCGCGGGCATCGATCGTATCGGACGCGGAGCCCAGGAACGCGACGCGATCGTCATCACCGAAATTCCCTTCCAGGTGAACAAGGCGCGTCTGCTCGAACGCATCGCCGAGTTGATCAACGAGAAGAAGATCGACGGCATCTCCGACCTGCGCGACGAATCGGATCGCACCGGAATGCGCATCGTCGCCGAGCTCAAACGCGACGCAGTGCCGCAGGTGGTCCTCAACAAGCTCTACAAACTCACGCCGATGCAATCGTCGTTTGGCGTGATCAATCTCGCGATCGTCAACGGCCAGCCGCGGGTGCTGAACCTCAAGGAGATGCTCGAAGCGTTCATCGAGTTTCGCCGCGAGGTGGTCCGCAAACGCACTGAATACGAGCTGCGGAAAGCACGCGCGCGGGCGCACATTCTCGAAGGACTGACGAAGGCCATCGATGCGCTCGACTACATCGTTACGCTCATTCGCAATTCGCGTTCGGTCGACGAAGCAAGACTGTGGCTGCAAGCGCAGTTGAAAACGACGAGCGAGATCAAAACGTGGAAAGGTATTCCATCTGACGTTCAGTTCAAGACCTACATGTCGCGGCTGACGAAGACGATGGAGAGTCTTGCGTTTTCGGAGATCCAGGCACAGGCGATTCTCGACCTGCAACTCCGGCGCCTCTCCGCGCTCGAACGTCAGAAGATCATCGAAGAGTATGAAGGCATCATCAAGCTGATCGCCGAACTCGAGGAGATCCTTGGCAATGAGCGTTCGCTGCGTCGCGTCATCGCGAAAGAGCTCGAGGACGTGAAGAAAGATTTCGGCGATGAGCGTCGCACGGAGATCGTCGACGAAGGTGTCGAGCTGTCTATTGAAGACTTAATCGCGGATGAGGACGTGGCGATTACGGTCACGAATAGCGGTTACATCAAGCGCACGCCGATCACGACGTACTCGCGACAGGGTCGCGGTGGGAAGGGGCGATTTGGCGCGGCTGCGAAGAACGGCGACTTCGTCGAGCATCTGTTCATCGCGTCGACGCACGCGTACCTGATGATCTTCACGGACGACGGGATGGTCTACAAGTTGAAAGTTCATGAAGTGCCGGATGCCGCTGCTTCGGCGCGCGGCAAGGCCGTTGTGAATCTCATCAACATTCCGTCCGATCGCAGGCTCGCGGGTGTTGTTCCGGTGCGTGAGTTTGCGGAAGGACGTTATGTGGCGATGGTGACGCGCAAAGGCGTCATCAAGAAGACGTCGCTGGCCGACTTCCAGAACATTCGCACCAATGGAATCATCGCGATCAATATCGACGAGGGCGATCAACTGCTCGACGTTGTGCTGACCGACGGCACGAAGCGCATGTTCATCGCCACGCATAACGGTTACGCGATTCGTTTCGACGAGAAGAACGTGCGGCCGATGGGGCGAGCGACGCGTGGCGTGCGCGGGATTGATTTGCGGGGCGACGATTTTGTTGTTTCGGTTTGCGCTGTGTCGGCGGAAGATACGGAACGGATGCTGTCAGTTTCTGAGCAGGGTTACGGCAAGCAGACGCCGATCAATACTTACCGGTTTACGTCCCGTGGCGGTAAGGGTGTTATCAACATGAAGACGACCGAGAAGACCGGGAAAGTAGTGGCTGTGTTTCCGGTTGAGGACGAGTCGGAGATCATGATCATCACGCAGCAGGGCAAGCTGATCAGGCTTGAGGCTGGTGACATTCGCAAGACGGGTCGCAGCGCGCAAGGCGTGCGGCTCATCAAGACCGACCCCGGAGATAAGGTCACCAGCGCGTCGCTTGTCGAAGCTGCTGCTGAGGAAGAAACGGAACCAGCATCTTAGCGAGAGACAAGGTAGCCACAAAGAGGCACAAAAGGCACAAGAAGCACGAGAAAGACGAACCAAGGGAAAGCCTAATAGGTCTCTCTGCCTGATTCAGCCTGTCTTGTGCCTTTTGTGCCTCTTTGTGGCTAAACGATCAACCGCGATCGTAACCCTTAACGGTGAGTGGCTCCGGCTCAGGGTCGCGGCTGCGCGCTG
>DASTOZ010000800.1:0-4562 GCA_035762365.1 Pyrinomonadaceae bacterium
TGTTCAAAGATGAGACGTCAGGCAAGTCGATGAAGATGACTGACTTTTACGATGTGCTGGCGCGGCTCACGGGAACGAAGAAAGAGTTGGAGCAGAAGGCCGATGCAGATGGCGTCGAGGGTGAGGCGCGAAAGGCTGTCACTAAGAAACTGCTCGGTCAAAAGCTCGACTTGCTGGGGTTCGATAGCTGCGTCATGGGGATGCTCGAAGTCGGGTATCAATTCAGCGACAGGACCAGGACGATCATTGCGTCGGAAGGCAGTGTCCCCAGTGCGGGATGGACCTACGCAAAGATCCTGGGTTGTCTCGCGCGAGAACAGAACCGCAACGTCGATACTCGCCGCGTTGCCGAACTGTTCGTCGAAGAATTCATTCACAGTCAGGACGCTTACACAGTTGGAGGCGTGTCGGTCGACATGGCTGCGTGGGACCTGACTCGCTTCGATGAACTGGCAAGCGCGTTTGAAGACCTCGCCGACGTCTTACTCGAGTGCTTCAAGGACGAGGAGAGCAGAATTTACCGACAGATGGGCCGAGTGATCCTGCAAGTGCATTGGAAGTGTCAGTCGTACATGTACGATCAGAATGTCGATCTCGGGGATTTCTGCGAGCTGCTGGATCAGGAATGTGGGCTGGTTGCTGACGAGCTAGGCAGCGGCGCCGATCTCGAGACGTTAAAGCGAGTGCAGAGCGCGTGCCGGGCTGTGTTGAAAGAGCTGCGAAAAGCCGTGATCCTGAGTGGCTTCAGCGGCGGTGGGTATCAGTACTCGAACGGCGTGTCGGTGTTCTTCCCGTGGTCGCGCGAGGCGTATGAAGTATCGAAGAAGAATTACGAGGGCCTGTGGTTTGCGAAGGTGTCGAAGGGGGGACGAAAGTCGTGGGCCGAATTTCTGAAGCGATACCTGTATCACGTTACGTTCCGCAAGAGTGAACCGGTAAGTGATCAGGTTGGGCCAGGAGAGAAATACCGGTATCGATCGGGTGTGCGCTTCGACGAGCGTGTCGAGGCGGTGCTGGCGGCGGTGGCCGCTTCAGGTCACGGCAGTTCGATCACAAAGATCGCTGGACAAGAAGGCTCAAAGATTGCAGGCCAGGAAGGCTCGAAGATCGCGGGCCAGGAAGGTTCGAAGATCGCGGGCCAGGAAGGCTCCAAGATCGCAGGCCAGGAAGGCTCGAAGATCGCCGGACAAGAAGGCTCGAAGATTGCAGGCCAGGAGGGTTCGAAGCTCGGCGGCGGCGGAGCGAGCGCGTTCTTCACTAGCCTGCGGCTCTTCAAGAACATCGAAAGCCGATGGGACGTCTCGGGTTTCACGAAGAAACCCGATGAACCTCGTCCCGGAATAACGGATCGCGCCCTCAAAGTTTGAACCAGAGGATCAGCGCGATCAGGAGCAGCAACATGAGCCCAATGTAGATCAGCCGGATCTGCATGCGGCAGCACTCCACGTCTGACTTCGGATCGCGATCTGGACCCGTATTACCCGGTCGTCCGCCTTCATTCTCGTCGCCAGTGGGATCGCGCGGATTGTCGCCGCCGTTCCAAACAGCGGCCGTCAGCGTTTCCTCACGCGTGAACGGCTTGCCGCGCATCGTGGTCCCCGTCGCCATGAACCGGCAACTGTAAATCCCGGACATGTTGGCGACGAACGACCGGTCGAAGTTTCCTTCCGGTTCCTCAGTCAGTGCATACACGACGACACTCCCGTCAGGACGCGTCACCTGCACGTTCACCACTGCCCTGCCCTCGACCGGAATTCCATACTCAGTCAGACTCGCTCGCAACGTGATCGTCGCGCCCGGTTCGAAACTGCTTTGATCGACGCGCGCCTTCATCTTCAGATTCGAAAACGTATGGACCTCGACGCTGTAACGAGCACCGGCAGCTCCTGGTCCAGTTCCACCGACGGGAACGGCTGTCGTGGCCGGCCGATCAAATCTGTGCCAATCTTTCTCGTTGACTCTCAACACAACATGCCATTTGCCGTCATGATTTCCAGCGGGAAAGGCGACTGGTAACGTGTACTTGTACGTACGAGTGCGCAAACCGACGTTGTAAGTGACGCCGAGTCCCGCCGCATTGCCGGGGTTGATGACGTCGCCCGCCGGCGTCTCGACCATGAGGTCGACGACATTGAAGTCGGTCATGAGAATCGCCGTGACGTCGATATCCGAATCCGAGATGTAGAACGGAATGCGAATCGTCGTACCCGGCGAGATGAAACCGTTCGGGTCGAGAATGATGTTGTTGTTGGTTACTCCCGCCATGATCTGGAGGAAGAACTTGCTCAAGCGGAAGAAGTCGTCGATGCTCGAATCAAGCAGGCCGGTGAGCAGCAGGTAACCACCGGTGCCATTCGCGATCGTCTGCAACGCGAAAGTATTAACCTGCGTTTCGTTGCCGAGACCGATTGCAAACGTGCGGTTGTCAATTGAACCGCCCACATCTGCCAGCCATTGTTCACGATTCTCCAATCCGTCCGTCAGAATGATCAGCGCCTTGAAGTCGTAGTCCGCATCGGGCACGGCATCGAGCACGTTTCGGCCCTGGACCAAACCATCGCCGACTGAGGTGAAGCCATTCACGTTCGTTACGTGGTCCGTCACCGCGCCGCGTGCATCCGTCCTGCCAGGATCGTTAATGTCGTCGCTGTCGATTCGGGTGACGTCCAGCCCGGGCCAGGTCGCATCGTTGGGCGCATAGGCATTGTGATCGAAACGAATTACGCCGATGCCATGACCGGGATCGATGATCTCGACAAACTTACTGGCCGCATCCTTCAAGAGGTCGATGCGCAACAGGCCCGACGTGCCCGCCGGATCGTTCATGCTTCCCGATTGGTCCAATGCAAGACACACCGCCACTGTCGGCTTTTCGATGATGTTCGCGCGCAGAATGAATTCGAACGATTGTCCGCTCTCATCGATCTCGAGCGTGACGTTTTGGTCCGCGACCGGTCCAACCGCGCCCGCGGTAAACAGAAACCAAATCCTCGCATCGCGATAAGGCACTGATTCGTGCGGCATCGGCAGGACGCCTGTGTTCGGTTCGAGAATCGAAAACGGCGCATTGACTGGCGTAGTGACACGCACCGTCGCATCACCGCAACCGTAGATGCGGATGACTGCCGCGCGAGCGGCGGACTCAGTTTCCGGCACGTCGTTGAACTGGATAAGTGGCGGGTCGCCGTCGTTTTGGACCACGCCACGGACGACGTTAGTGAAGTTTGTGTCGTAGCAAGGCGGCGTAACTATCGAAAGATGCTTGTAGTTGTGAGGCTCGCCCATCTCCTCCGGCGCCGACCACGGACGAATGTCGTGAAACTCACCATGACCACTGGACCACGGTTCGACGTTCACGTTCATGTCCGCCGATTCCGAGCCGTAAACAAAATTCGGATCGAGCCGTTCAGTGTGCGCTGGGTCTGTTTGCCAGCGCGCAAAGAGGCGATCGACGTTCGAGTGCAGCAGGAAGACGAACGGGTCGCGAAACGAAATATGCGGATCGCCGATGGTTCCACCAATGAGCACGCTGTGCGCATCGTTGTGCGCATCTTCCAGCAAGGCCCTCATTTCCTGATAGTCGTCCGCCTCGACGATGTCAGTATCCGTGTTCGCCGGAAAGGCGCCGCCACTGTAGTCGCGCGTGAGTGTGCGTGGTGGATCGACAGGATTGTTATGGTCCGGATCGAACGCATCGGCGCGCCACGGATCGGCCCCGGGCACGTAGAACCCGGCAGATAACCATGGATCACCTGCGTCGCCACTCGCGCTGCCCATGAAGTCATCAGTGAATAGTGGCGTCGCGTCGCGGGTCCAGTCCCAGTAGTGAAGCGACAGGCGTTCATCCACCTGACGCAGCATGATCTCAAACCTGTTCACCATTTCACGGTGCCACGGCAGAAACTCTGGTCCGCCGTGCACGTGCGTGGCCTGATGTATCTCATCCATCTTGAACCAGTGGCTGACGCCTCCCGGAGGTGTATCAGTTCTTGTTCCGGCGAAGAACCGGTTATGTAGCTCGACGATCGCGTTCTTGAGCAGTGTTTGTTCCGCTGCGTCGACATCCAAAATGCTTCTGCGAATTCCATCTCCTAGCGCCATGTTGCCTCCGTGGTGGACAAGAGTGCTGAGGTTAATGAGCGCCGCTCGTGATCAGCGTCCGAGCAGCGTATCGGGTAGGTGAACTGGTCCGCGTTAGCGCAATTGATATACCGGAGTTGAAACGTAGAAAAAGCAGCGAGTCGTGAGGCGGATCTGGGCCATTGTGTCGACTATTGTTCACGCTCGTCTACACAATGAGATATAGTCACAAGCGTGCCAAGCCAATCGATGAAGAACTTCGCGCAGCGCTTTCTGGAACTCGCCGATTCACGAAGCCCGTTCTGTTTGGGAATTGATCCGACGCCGCAACTGCTCAGCGCATGGCAGCTGCCGGATAGTGCCGAAGGTCTGGCGCGGATGTGCGAGATCGTCGCGACAGCGGCGGAGGACAGGTTAGCGATCGTCAAACCGCAGATCGCGTTCTTCGAACGGTTCGGTTCGAGAGGAATTCAGGTGCTTGA
>DASTOZ010000801.1:0-3416 GCA_035762365.1 Pyrinomonadaceae bacterium
GCTAACGATTACGTTGATGTAATTTTCGCTCCGCAGGCAGTGATCTGTGACGGACAATAAACTGTTGACGTCAGGAGGCAGGTAGATGCGAGTGACTTCGGCGCGTTTGTTTACGACTACATCCAGGAATCCTGGATCCTGGTGGGTAAAACCGTTGTGGTCCTGACGCCACACGGTCGACGTAATCAGAAGATTCAGTGAAGCGATGTTCCGGCGCCACGGGAGTTCATTGCAGATCGACAACCACTTCGCATGTTGGTTGAACATCGAGTCGATCACGTGCGCGAATGCTTCGTACGTCGAGAGAAAACCATGACGGCCCGTGAGCAAGTAACCTTCGAGCATTCCTTCCAACGTGTGCTCGCTCAGCATCTCGACTACACGCCCGTCCGGAGACAACTCGCCGCCGTCGCTGTCTTCAGGCAGATATTCAGCGAGCCAGAGTTTCTTGCTGACTTCATAGATTGCGTCGAGCTTGTTCGACGTGTTCTCGTCAGGACCAAAGACGCGGAACGTATCCGGGTTGAGCTTCATCACGTCGCGCAGGAACTTTCCGAGTGGGCGCGTGTTTTCGGCTTCGATCGTTCCGGGCTTATCGAACTTGACCGCGTAATTACGATAGTCCGGCAGGCGCAGCTGCTTCTTCAGCAGACCGCCGTTCGCATGCGGGTTCGACCCCATGCGGCGGTTGCCCATCGGCGTCAATTCCTGGAGTTCCGCAACTGGACGGCCCTGGTCATCAAACAGGTCTTCCGGTTTGTAGCCGCGCATCCATTGCTCGAGTAACTGCAAATGCTCGGCGTTCGTCTTCACACCCGCCAGCGGCACTTGATGCGCCCGCCAAAAGCCTTCGACTTTGTGCCCGTCAACTTCGGGCGGTGCTGTCCAGCCTTTCGGCGTCCGTAGGACGATCATGGGCCAGCGCGCGCGTGTGGCAGTTCCCGATTCGCGCGCATCGCTTTGGCAGGTTCGAATCGTGCGAATGCAGTGGTCCAGCGTCGCCGCCATCGCCTGGTGCATTGACGCTGCGTCCGAACCTTCAACAAAGAGTGGCGTGTACCCGTAACCCTTGAACAGGTCTTCGAGCTCCTCGTGACTGATGCGTGCGAGCAGCGTTGGATTGTTGATCTTGTAACCGTTGAGATTCAGGATCGGCAGCACGGCCCCATCGCGCGCCGGATTCAGAAACTTGTTGATGTGCCAGGACGTCGCAAGTGGACCAGTCTCCGCTTCACCGTCGCCGACGACTGCCGCCACGATTAGATCGGGATTGTCGAAAGCAGCCCCGCACGCGTGTGACAGCACGTAACCCAGCTCGCCGCCCTCGTGAATGGATCCCGGCGTCTCGGGCGTGCAATGACTCCCGATGCCGCCGGGAAACGAGAACTCCTTGAAGAAACGCAGCAGGCCGTGTCCGTCCAAACTTTTTTCCGGATAGATCTCGGAATAAGAGCCTTCGAGATAGACCGGGCCCAGCACGCCGGGTGCGCCGTGTCCTGGTCCAGCCATGTAGATCATGTCGATATCGAACGACTTGATCACGCGGTTCAGGTGCGTGTAGATGAACGACAACGCCGGGCTCGCGCCCCAGTGGCCCAGCATGCGGTTCTTGATTTGTTCCGGTTTCAACGGTTCGCGCAACAACGGGTTGGCCTGGAGGTAGATCATGCCCACCGCCAGGTAATTGCATGCGCGCCAGAAGGCGTGCGTCTTGCGCGCCGCCTCTTCATCAAGCGGCGCGCCCTCGATGGTCGAGCGCGCGACGCCATAACTGCTCAACTTGTTAACCGCCGAACCACTCGCGACCATCAAGGCCTCCTCTCCGGCATTTACTTAGCGAGGGGAAAGGGGGTGAGGCCCCAAGCTTGAAAAAACAGTTCCATCGACCTCTTCGCCTGGCGCCATCGCGAGTCCAATGGAAGGAAAAACAATTAGTGGATAACAATGCCGACACCTAAACGCAGGTTGTCCTGCCGTGTGCCCGGTATGAAGAACGGTGTTCCGACCGTTTGAAACGGAGTCGGCGCGAGCACGATCCCGGTTTGCTGATCGCCGCGATTGATGATGTTCCAATCGATCTGGATCGCTCGTATATCGATTCGATTGTTCAATTTGATATCGAGCCCGCCGCCGAAAGCCATCGCGAAACTCGTCTCGTTCGTATGGAAGTCGTTAATGCCGAACAGCGCCGGGAGATTAGGACTGTCGACGTCGACTTTCTGGACCGCGACACCGAACAGCGCATGACCGAACGGCTTGAATGTTGGTCCATCTTCCATGTTGTTCTTGATCTGGATGCCGCCGAGAATGTTCTGCAACGTTGTATCGATCGTGCCGCTTCCAGCCGGGCGCGTGAAATTGTCCTCACGCAAATGGAGCGAATAGTCAAACTTTGCACCCACATACTTGTGGAAGTTGTAAACACCCGCGACATTAAAGCCACGCAGGCTTTGCTTCTCGCCCAGGACGTCGTCGACAGCCGGACTGCCTGTATCGCCAGCCAGGTTGTCGAGCCAAAGGGCCGAGTAGCCCGCAAAGAACTCATACTTCTTGTAATCGTCCTGCGCGAAGCCGGCGGTCGCGGGAATCAGAATCAGAGTTGCCAACACTACCAATCGCTTCATAGAGATCTCCCTTTCGTGGTTCTATTTCGTACCGGATGGCAGACTAACTTTGGACCGCCGGGGAAGGAACTGTCAGTATTAACAGGTGTTAACCGGCCAACTCAGGCATCAGGTAGAACATCAACGCGATGATTGAGTAAATCGTGATCAGTTGGACCCCCTTGTACCAGTTCGACTGCCCGTCGCCGCTGACGAACGCGCCGATCAATACGGCGATGAACAACGACCCGATCTCCGCGCGGCCAAACGCGAGCTCCAGTGGCTGCGGCGCGACAAAGTAACTGGCGAGCACCAGTATCGGCGCGACGAACAAAGCGATCTGAATACAACTCCCCGACGCAATCCCGACCGACAGGTCCATCTTGTTCTTGCGCGCCATCGCGATTGCGGACCCGCTCTCCGCGGCGCCGCCCACGATCGCCACAAAGACGATGCCGATGAACAACTGCGACATGCCTAACGCTTTGCCCGTCTCCTCCGCCGCGCCGACGAGAATCTCACTCATCCACGCTGCAAAAACCGACGCTGCCAGCAGAGTGATCACGGCACGCGGCACGGACCAGAGGCCCTCGTGATGCTCGGTTTCCTCGACGTCGATGCTCGCAAACGACGCCGAATGAGTTCGCAACGAAAACAAGATGTAAAGCGCGTAGGCAATCAACAACAGGATCGCGATGCCGACGTTGAGCATCTGTTCCTGACGGATCACTTCGTTTGGCCCAAACACGCGACTGAACGCGCTGGGCACCGTCATGCTCACGGCCGCGAGAAACATCATCGTCGTGTACGCGC
>DASTOZ010000802.1:0-5141 GCA_035762365.1 Pyrinomonadaceae bacterium
TACGCCAGACAAGGAAGATTGCCAACTGTCAATTGCCGATTGCCGACGTGTTTTTAGCCACGAGCGGAAGCTCAAAATCAGCAATCGGCAATTGACAATCGGCAATGGTAGACTGTGCCGGTCCCATTATGCTTGGAACGATAGGAATTCTGACCGGCGGTGGCGATGCGCCGGGTCTGAATGCGGTGATTCGCGCCGTGGTGAAGACTGCGACCTGCGAATACGGCATGCGCGTCATCGGCATCGAAGACGGCTTCGAAGGCTTGCTGGGTGCGACCGCGACGCGTTCGCTAAATGCTTCGGACGTGCGGGGACTTTTGCCCCGTGGTGGAACGATCCTCGGCACGCGTAATCGCGGCTGTTTTGTCGACCGCGACAAAGACGGCGTGCGGATGAGCGTGGACGCCGTTTACGAGGAAGCAATCGCCAACATGAAGATCCTCGGCATTGACGCGCTGGTGGTTCTCGGCGGCGAGGGCACGCTGACCATCGCCAATGAGTTTCACAAACGCGGCGTGCCGATCTGCGGTGTTCCGAAGACGATCGACAACGATCTCGCCTGCACGGAGCTGACTTTTGGTTTCGTCACGGCGTTGGATATCGCGACGGAAGCGCTCGATCGGCTGCACACGACGGCGGAGTCGCACGATCGCGTGATGATCCTGGAAGTGATGGGCCGTCACGCAGGTTGGATCGCGCTCCACTCTGGCATCGCGGGCGGCGCCGACGTGATCCTGATTCCGGAGATTCCGTTTACGCTCGATTCAGTTGTTGCGAAAGTGCGCGCGCGCGACGCCACGGGATCGAATTTTAGTATTATCGTCGTCGCGGAAGGCGCGATCGAGATCGGGCACGAGCTGGTTTATCAAGACAAGGGTGATAGTTCTCGTGCACCCCGTCTCGGCGGAATCGGCCTGCACCTGCAACACGATCTCGAGCAGGTTACCGGTAGAGAGACGCGCTGCGTGGTCCTGGGTCATCTTCAGCGCGGCGGACGTCCGAATGCTTTCGATCGCATGTTGGCGACGAACTTTGGCTCGTGCGCTGTGCGAGCGTTGGCCAAGGGCGAGAGCGGCGTAATGGTTGCGCTTCAGGCGGGTGACGTGGTTTCAGTGCCGCTTGCGGAAGCGATCAAGAACATAAAGACCGTGCCGCCGGGAGGTCAGTTAGTGCGGACGGCGCGTGATACGGGCGTTTCTTTTGGCGCGCCGAACGAGGCCAGTTATCATAGACCGAGCCAGACCTAATCAGTGGAACACGGATTGACTAGAGTACTTGGCCGGATAGACAGAGATGTCACAGGCAGCGATTAAAGAGAAGTTACAGGGTGAGCTCGACGAGCTCGAGACGGAACTGCGTATTCACCTGCCGAAAGAGATCAAACGGGCGCTCGAGTTTGGCGACCTTCGCGAAAACTCGGAATATCGCGCCGCGCTCGACCGGCAGAACGTCGTTAAGGCGCGCATTGTCGAGCTCCGGCAACGGATCAGCGAGATCGCCTCGATTGACCCGAACAAAGTGCCGCGCGACAAGGCTTCGTACGGGTCGACTTTGGTCCTGTACGACGCCGAGAAAGACGAAGAGGTCACCTACCGGCTTGTGACTCCGGAAGAGAGCGATCCGGCGCAGGGACTGATTTCAACCACCTCGCCCGTCGGGCGTAGTCTGATGGGCAAGCAGGAAGGCGACGAAGTGGTGGTTCGGACCCCGGCCGGCGCCCGTAACTTCGAGATCCGGCAACTGAGGACATTGCACGACGAGATGTAGTGTCCGCCGACGGACAGTCGGCCGCACTTTTTCCGAGTAAAAACACGGGATATCCGGGGAGACATTGAGCTAGCAGATGTTTGGCGCAAGTATCGGACGGGCCGCCCAGCGGATAATCGACGCCATTGTGCGGTGGCTGGCCAGCGGGCATATCAATCCCAATGTTCTGACCGTTATCGGCGTTGGCATCAACGTCGGCTGCGGTCTTCTTTTTGGGTTCGGCCTCTTCTTCGAGGCTGGTATCGCGCTGGTCGTCGCCAATCTCTTCGACATGCTCGACGGGCAGGTGGCCCGACTGTCGGGCCGAGTCACCAGATTTGGCGGTTTTCTGGACTCTTCGCTGGACCGGCTGTCGGATATGGTGGTCTTTGTGGGCCTAATGGTCTTTTATGCCCGCGACACTGCGGACCACTCGACTCTTAACGTTTTTCTTGCGGGCGCCGGACTAATGGGCTCGGTTATGGTAAGCTACGCCAGCGCGCGGGCAGAGAGCCTGATTCCCAAATGCGACGTTGGGTTCCTGCGGCGCCCAGAACGCGTTGTACTCTTTATCATCGGCGCGCTCAGTACTCATCCTGGTTCTAATAATTTCTTTGCCAACCGGATGCCGGCTGTGCTGTGGGTGCTTGCAGTTGGCTCCTATTGGACCTTCGCGCACCGCATGTATCACACGTGGCGCGAACTGGCGAAGGTTGAGGCGATAAAAACAGAGAACGCAGAACCATTGCCGATTGCAGATCGCCAATTGCCGATTGATCGTGTTAAGCGCGCGACGCCATCAGCAAAAGTGACGACTTGATGAAGAGTAATTGGTTGAGGTAAACGAAGTTGACTATCTGTCCGTGCTGTGGCTTCAAGTTTGTTGGGGCCTTGAGCAATGGTTGTAGACAATGCGGGGCCCGCTCCGTCGGTGAGCCCCTTCCGAGACCGGCCCACGAACTTCCGTCCTACGGGCGTTCGCTCTTGTTGGCAGTGGCTGGCTCGTTGACCGCCCTTCTTTTTGTCACGCAAACAATCATTGTGATGTTTTCGAAGGGCCTCGATCCGCTCGGCGGATGGTCCTGGGTTGCGGCGGGCCAAACGGCCGCGTGGCGTTTGAAATGGATCTCGATTCCGCTGCTGATCGTCACCGCCTGGTTAGGCCGAAAACTCTATCGTTCGATCAAACAGAACCCGGACAAGTTTTGTGGTCTGAAACATGCGCGCCGTGGTCTGTTCGCGCAGTCGTTCGTAATCTTCCTGATCGCGCTCTTGATCGGAGTGACTGTTCCGGAGCGTCTGCGTCAACGAGAAATCGCGAAGGAGGCGAGGTTCAAAGCGTATTGGTATACCTTTGAACGCGCCACTCTCGAATACCAGGTCCGTTACCACACCTACCCGGCCGAGACGGCAGACATCCTGAAGCGCATTCCGGATCCTGACGGCAGTATCGCCGAAGCGTTGAGGCACATCGATCCGCAAGGCTACCGGCCCAGCGCCGACTTCGCCGCGAACGCGACCGCAAAATCGCCGTCGCTGAAAGGCGCAGCGATTCGCAAAGCCTCCGTCTCTTCCGCGACCGACGACACGCCCCCCGGAGGCCTGGCGTTCACCACTTACGAACTGTAACTCCCGGGTGAAGACAAGATCCTTGGCACCGATGACGACTGGATCGGCCAAAACGGCGTCCTGAAACGCGTAACGGATGTGTCTAAAGGTGGAGTTGGGCGCTCCGTCTCCGCCGGCATTCTTCAACAATAGCGACGCATGTCGTTTCTGGATCGTTTCCGCAAAAGAGTCGAAGACGAAGCCTCACGAATCGCACGCCTTTCCAAAACGGGACGGATGACTGACGGCAACATCATCGACGCCGTCTCCGACAACAACGGTCGCATCACTCAAGTCACTTACACGTACATGCTTGCGGGCGTGCTTTACGAATCGTCTCAGGCGCTCGACGACCGTCAACAACAGCGTTCATTCGACTACTCCCCCGGCAATCAGATCGTCGTCCGCTACGATCCACGTCAACCTGCGAACTCGATTGTTGTATGAATCGGTCTTTGGTTTTTGGTCTTGCGTCTTAGTGTTTTTATGATCGATCGGGCAGAATCACCTTCTAAGAGTCAAACACCAAAGGCCAAAGTCCAAAGACCAAAGCCCAAACAAAAATGTTTCGCAAGGTACTGATAGCCAATCGTGGGGAGATCGCCGTCCGCATTATTCGCGGGTGTCGCGAGCTGGGAATCAAAGCGGTCGCGATCTACTCCGAGCCCGATGCGCAGAGCGTGCACGTGCGCGCGGCGGATGAGGCGATTTGTGTGGGACCGGCGTCGTCGAGTCAGAGTTATCTGAACATCGACGCGATCATCGCAGCCGCGACGTCGGTCAATGCCGAAGCGATTCATCCAGGTTACGGGTTTCTCGCCGAGAACGCCGACTTCGCGCGTGCTGTCACAGCGGCGGGGTTAACGTTCATCGGCCCGAGTGCCGACGCGATGGAGTTGATGGGTTCGAAGACGAGCGCGAGGCGAGTGGCGGTTGAGTCAGGCGTCCCGATCGTGCCGGGGACCGTCGAAGCGCTCACGTCGTTTGAAGAAGCGCGCAAGACGGCAGAAAAGTTCGGGTTTCCAGTGATGTTGAAAGCGGCCGCAGGCGGTGGCGGAAAAGGCATGCGGCTGGTGACGAGTAGTGATGAACTGCTGTCGGCGTTTGAGACTGCGCAAACAGAAGCGGCGGCTGCGTTTGGTGATTCATCGTTGTATCTGGAGAAAGCGGTCGAGCGTCCACGACACATCGAGATCCAGATCTTCGCCGACACGCATGGCAACGTGGTCCATCTCGGCGAGCGGGAGTGTTCGATTCAACGTCGACATCAGAAGGTGATCGAGGAGTGTCCGTCGCCGATTGACGATCCTGATCTGCGCAGGCGAATGGGTGAGGCTGCCGTGAAGATCGGGCAG
Organism: Pyrinomonadaceae bacterium; assembly: GCA_035762365.1. Taxonomy (GTDB): domain Bacteria; phylum Acidobacteriota; class Blastocatellia; order Pyrinomonadales; family Pyrinomonadaceae; genus PSRF01. The sequence continues at coordinate 4,710 of DASTOZ010000802.1, forward strand.
ACTGTGAACTACACGGGCGCGGGCACGATCGAGTTTCTGCTTTCTGATGCCACGCGCGAGTTTTACTTTCTCGAGATGAACACGCGTCTTCAGGTCGAGCATCCGGTGACAGAGCTTGTGACGGGTTTCGATCTGGTGCGTGAACAGTTTCGTGTGGCAGCAGGCGAACCGTTGTCGTTCACGCAGGACGACGTGCGCTGGGTAGGCCATGCGATCGAATGCCGGATTTATGCCGAGGATCCCGCGAACAACTTCTTCCCGTCACCGGGAACGATTACTTACCTGCGCGAACCTTCCGGACCAGGCATCCGCGTCGACAGCGGCGTGGCGAACCGGTCTGAAGTTTCCATTCATTACGATCCGATGATCGCGAAACTGGCGGTGTGGGGACGCACGCGCGAGGAAGCCATCGAGCGTCTGCGGCGTGCGCTG
>DASTOZ010000803.1:0-11379 GCA_035762365.1 Pyrinomonadaceae bacterium
CATGACATGCTCATATGCCGCCAATAGTCGATCGGCCATGTGGACGGCGCTGTAGTGTTCGCGCACGCCGCGAAAACCATTCGCGCCCAACTCTTCCGCGAGTTTCCTGTCGCGCGCGATCTTAAGGATGCCCTCCGCGAGATCGGCCGGATCGTCAGGCCGAACGAGAATGCCGCCGCCAGTCGATTGGATGATCTCGGTGAAAGCACCGCGTCGAGGTTGGACCAGCGGCACGCCGCACGCCATCGCTTCGAGCAGCGAAACGCCTTTTGGCTCGTCGTAGGTTGCAGGAAGAGACATGACGTCGAGTTTGCGGAGAAAGGCGATCTTGTGGTCGCGATCAATCACGCCGTGATACTGAAACTCATCGACGAGACCTGCGCTCGCGAGATACTTCTCGACATCCGTCAGGTACGATTTGCAATCGAGCGCCATGTAACCGGCAACTTCAAGGCGCGCGGTCGGGAGTTCCTTTCGCACCAGGCAATACGCTTCGGCGAGCACATGCAGTCCTTTTTCCGGCGCGACACGACCAAGAAACCCGATAGTAAAAGGGCCCGTGCGTTTCGGCTCTCTCAATTCGAATCCGTGCGGGTTGATTCCCAGAGGAACGACGCGGATTTTTTCCCGCGGAATGCCAAGATATGCCGGCATGAACTCCGCGTAGAATTCGCTCACCGAAAGAAATCCGTCGACGTTGTCGAGTTGACTGCGAATGAGCCGCAAGGCGGTTTCGCGATACGGTTCCTGCAAACCGTCAAGAAACAGGTCCTCGCCCTGTAGCGTGCAGACGATCGGAACGTTCAGCGCTTGTTTGAGTGGTTTGGCGAGACTGATCAGCAACGTGTAAGGCAGGTTGATAATGTCGAGCGGCGGCTCGGTCTTGAGCCAGTCGATCAGCTTCTCGATCTCTTTGCTTTGGAAACCGTCTTCGCCTTTCAGCACCGAGACGGTCATCTCGCCGAGCATCTTCGGATTGGTCGAGATTGAACGCCGTGACGCGAGGCTCAGGACAAACTTCGAATCCCAAATTCGATCGAGCCATTTCGGTGTCTTGCGGAAGACCGGGACGTACTGTTCGAGATAAGCGCTGATTCCGCCGAGCACGACGTGATTGCTGCTAACGTTTGGTTCATCGGTAAACGTCGGCGTGTAAACCGGAAGGAGCAGCACGTCGTGCTTGCGCGCGATTAGTTCGGTAGCCATTGCGTTGTCGCGCAAACAACTACCGCAATACATCCTGCCCGCGCCGCCTGTGAGATAAAGAATTCGCATACGTTTGGTCTTGGGTCTTTGGTCTTCGGTCTTTGTACTTTGTGCTTAGTACTTTGCCGGCATGTTCACCAAGTACCAAGACCTAAGTACAAAGACCAAAGACGAAAGACCAAAGACCCAAAATCTCACCCGGCTACGGCATGCTGAAACGCGCGACGGCCGTAGAGGTGATCGAAGAGATTGCCTTCGTGTGGCTGGTCCCAACTTACCTGATTAGTCGGCACCGCGCCAATGTTCAGCCGGTCGACGTGCGGTGACGATACAAGCGTTTGGATCAGCTGCGGATCTTTCGTGATCGCCGTCACCACCAGACTCGGTGGAAGTACGCTCGCGATCTCGTTTTGGTTCACCTGCACCACGCTCGCAAACGGAAACAAAAACTCCTTCGCCGCCAGCGGATGATCCCGCTCACAACGAATGAGCGTCGGCAGCAAATACGAACAGTTGTTCCAGACAGCGAGACGTTCGCCATCGCGATGCGCAGCTGTAACGTCACGCGCGTCATCCAGATGTTGATCGATTATCGAATTAATCCGGGTTGCAACCTGTGGATCAACAAACGGCGCGATTTGCGCACTCTCGTCATCAGCAGCGCGCGGCACAATGCGCGCCAACCGCTCAGCCAGCGCTTCCGCGATTTCGTCCGCATGCCGCGGCGTCCACACGGCTGACGCATTTACACACGACCGGCCCCCATTGTCGGCGATCGACGCGACGATCACGTCGAGATACTTCTCCCACTCGTCGACACAGTCCTCGCCGATCACGACCTTGCTGTAGCCCGGTCCATGAATCTCAACCCGCGGATCGTTGGCCCATGGTCCCGTTGTGGACGAATCGCCGAAGAGCAGGGAACGGCCGCAGCTCCTGAGAATCTCACTCGCACCGCCATGGTCCGCCGGGTAAAAACTGAACGCCTCGCGCGGCGCGCCTCCTTTGATCAAAGCCTGAATGATCCGGTACGGCGTCCAGGGCTCGGCGCTTCCGGGTTTCAGCACGAGCGGAGTGCGCAACGCGAACGACGGGATCCAGAGTGAATGCACCCCCGGCGAGTTGTTCGGCAGCACCGCGCCCAACGACTGCGTGCGCGGAAAGAAACTCAACGAGTTGCCGCCGCGGCCACCGAACCCGCGATCGAGTACTTCCCAGTCGATGTTCCGGGTCAGACCGTTCAGCACGCTCTCCATGTTTGCGAGCATGCTTTTAATCTTCGACATGTTCCGGCGCGCGAGAACGTAGGGCATTCCAGTCGTCGCCGAAACCTGGGCCACATAGTCTTCGGCGGTTTGCGAGGTCTCGCCGAGCGGCAATGAATCGTTCGTGAAGTGTTCCGCGGCACGGGTGCAGATGTCGACGAGATCGCGCGTCGAGAACTTGCTCAGGCTCGCGCGTGCGATGTCCTGGTGGGAGAGATCGCGCCGGATCAATCCCGCGTTTGCCTGACTCACTTCGACAAACGTCTCGCGCGTTCGGTGATGCGGCACGCGCGCTACGTCGAGGCTTCGATAATCATTTCCTTGGCGGAGAATTGGTATGTGCAACATGTGCTTTTTTAGAACTTTGTACTTTGTGCTTGGTGCTTTGTTCGCAAGCGAAAGTTTCGTCTCAAAGCTAATCACAGCAAGGGAACAAAGCACAAAGTACGAAGTACAATCTCAATACACTCCCTCAACCACGTTCGCCTGTAGTTTCGAAAACGGACGCACGTTGCGCACGCCGTCCCACGGATACAGATCGCACGGCGGTTCGCGCTCCGCTTCGTCGCGTTCCAGAAAACGCGGCATGAAAAACTCTTTCGTCAAAGTCGTCAAACGCACGCGCCCAGTCTCGCCGTAGCCTACGACGCGATCCGGTTCGGCAGGATCGACGACTTCAACCATCGCGCGCGGCAGCGGCGGATAGTAGATGATCGCATAGTTGTCTTTCGGATCGCGCGGCTTGTGCACGGCGAGTCCCATCAGCGTGTTGCCGTAGGTCGGGGCGAAGTATGCGCCTTCGAGCAGCTCTTCGACAGCGAAACGATGAAACTGCGGCGTCATCTCAGTGCCACCGCAGAACACACCAGTGATGCCCATCTTCTTCAGCGACACCTTCTCGCAGAGTGCTTCGAGCAGTTTCGGCGTCGTGAACAGGCAGCGGATGTTGTCGTGCGCCCGCAACAGCGTGAGACCTTGTTCGACGACGTGTTGCTTGTACTGCTCGGCCATCTTGGGCTGGCCCATCTTGAGCAACTTGATCACCCAGCGCGGATCGAGGTCGACCATGAAACAGATCCCGCCACGATACTGGGCCAAATGTTCGACGGCGAGCCGCAACCGGCGTGGACCAGTTGGGCCCAGGGACAGCCAATCCGCATCACGAGGAAAGAAGTCGTCGGGCAGCGTGTCGCTGAACGCCTCGTAGTCGAGACGAAAGTCTTCGATGTTGATGCGCGACTTCGGCACGCCAGTGCTGCCGCCTGTCTCAAACGTGTAAACGGGCCGTCCGGCGAACCCTTTCGGCACCCAGCGCCGCACCGGACCACCGCGCAGCCACTCGTCCTGGAAAAAACCGAACCTGGAAAGATCGGCGTAAGTTTGAATCTCTTTTCGCGGGTCCCACGAAAGATTTTTGGCGTACTCCAGCCAGAACGGACACCCGGTGTCGGGGTTGAAATGCCAGGCAATAACTTCCCGAACCCAGGCGTCGAGTGAATTACGATTTTCGGGTTTCATCAGTGTTACGGAATGGTCTTTTCAGTTTCTCGAAGTAAGTCGACAAAACGCGGATCGGTGCGCAGTCGGGCCAGATGCGGATCGACGCGCACAAAAGTGAAACCGACGGCGTGTTCGCGTTCGGCCTGTTTGAGCCAGCGAAACGCGTTTTCGAAATCGCCGAGCAGCGTGTAGATGATGGCGATCTCGTAAGCTGTAACCCACTGTTGATTACGCTTGCTGATGATCTCCTCGAGGATTGCTTTCGCTTCGTCATGCTTGCCGATCGCGGCGAGCACGTGCGCGCGCTTCGCATGTGTGGTCGGCGTGTCGCCGGCGAAACTTCGTTCCTGCTCGAACGCGGCCATGACCTCGTTGTGCTTGCCTTTCAACTCATAAGCCCAACGAAGCACGGTGTGCGCTGCGACGGCGCCCGGATCGAGCTCGAGTGCTTTGCGACATTGCGTGATGCACTCGTCAAACTTGCCCGCAAGAAACAGCACGTTTGCAACAGCGGTGGCAATCACCGCGGACTGCGGCGAGATTTGTCGCGCGCGCTCGATCTCGGCGTAAGCCTCGTCGTGACGGCCCATCGCGGACAGACTGTACGCATACCAGCGATGGGCCACCTGGTTGCCGGGCTTTAGCTGGATTGCTTTGCGCAACTCGCGCTCGGCGGCGATCCAGTCGCGATCGTAGTGCAGTTTCACAAAGCCGAGTGAAGCATGCGCTTCCGCCAGTTGCGGATCGGCTTGGACTGCCGCAAGCGCCGACTCTTTCGCGCGTTCCCACGCTTCGGCCGGCGGTGGTTCGACGTACCAGTTCAGCAACGCGTAGCAGTCGGCAAGCTCGGCAAGCGCGATGGCGAACTCCGGATCGATTTCGACTGCACGTTCGAGTCGCTCGATCGCCTGTCGCAAACCTTCGGCGGTGCGTCTGGTGGCGTAGTAGCGTCCGGCAGTGTAGAGCTGTCGTGCTTCTTCATTTTCGCCGGTTGTTGTTTCCGGTGTCGGGATAATGATCTGTTTTGTAATCGGCGCGATGTGCTGACCGCGTTTTCTTCGTCGTTCCCTGGCGACGGCACTGCGCGACGGTTTCCGATCGAGCGCCGGGTGACGCAGGTCCCGCAAAATCTGATCGAACACCGGCTCGCCACGCAGCGGATCCCACTGCGGTTCGACACCCATCCAAACGATCCATGCATCTTTGATCGTGTAAGCCTCCGACAACAGTTCCAGCGCGTGCTCACGATCACCGAGATGCAGGTAAATCATGGCGCGGTGATACGGAGAGACGTAACTATGCGCTGCTGCCTGTTCCAGTTGATCGAGGACCCTGCGCGCTTCGGTTTGTTGTCCGGCTGCGGCGTATGCGGCTCCCACTGCGCAAAGATAGAACGGGCTGCCACTCGAAAGGGTCAAAGCTTTCTCGGCGACGCGCACGGCTTCATCAGTCGCGCCGGTGTGCCGCAGTAACCACGAGAGAGTCACGAGCCCGTACGCGAAATCGGGAACTGCTTCAAGCATCGAACGGAACGTCGCCAACGATTCGTCGAAGCGGCGGGCCTGGTAGTAACACCATCCGAGCGCTTGCAACACGGCGGGTGAAAGCGGATCGAGCTCGCGCGTGCGCATCATCCGTTCGATCGCTTCATCGAAACGCGCTTCCATCGTCAGGTGATACGCGTACCAGTTGTGACCCGTGGCGTAGTTGGGATTGATCTCGATCGCGCGACGGTTAAGGCCCTCGGCGACGGCCCAGTCGAAATCGTGACAAACGGTCGCGAAGGCGAGTGCCGAGTATGCTTCCGCCGAAGCCGAGTCGAGTTCGACGGCTTTTGCCGCCGCCTGCTTCGCGGCCGCCGAGCACTCCGCGAACGGCTTCACACCGAAAACGCCGAGCCAGTTGTAGTAGTCGGCAATGCCGGTGTAGGCGAGTGCGTAGTCGGGATCGAGATTGATCGCTTTCTGGTAGCACTGAAGCGACTTGGCAAGACCCACTTCGGTGTAGAAGTTCCAGTGATAACGTCCGCGCAGGTAGGCTTCGAAAGCTTCGGAACTGTCGGTGCCGCGTTTCGACAACTGTCGCTGTTCGTCACGCGTCAACTGCGGCAACAACGCCGACGCGACTTTCTCGGAGATCGAGTCTTCGATTTGCAAGACGTCGGTCGAGTCTTCGTCGAAGTGTTCGGCCCAACGAGTTACGCCTTCGTTGATGTTCAGCAGTTGCGCCGTGACGCGGATGCGATTGCCGACTCGTCGAACGCTGCCGTCGACGACGTAATCGATGCCGAGATCGCGTCCGGCGACGAGTGGATCGATCGCGGAGCCCTGGTAACGCAAGACGCTGCTCGTCGGTCTTACGACGAGACGTTGCACGTTGCTGAGACGAGTAATGAGCGCGTCGGTAAGTCCGACGCCGAGATATTCGTCACCAGTGTTTTCTCCCGGCGGACTCAGGACCCTGAACGGCAGCACAGCGATCGACTCCTGGTCGCCGCCGAGGTGACCCGAAATCGCCGGCAGGGCGACGAGCCTGTGGTCCAGCTTCCGCAACAGATCGTTAAAGCGCGGGTGGCCGTGCAGTGGCTCGAGTTCGGGATCGACTCCGACCCAAAGGACTTTTGCATCTCCCGACTCGTACGCGTTTTCGAGCAGATCGAGTGAAGCCTCGACTCGTCCGAGCGCGGCGTTGACGAGCGCCAGGTGGTACGGGGAAATGTACCGGCGGTTCGCTAGACGTTCCATTTCGTCGAGCGCTTTCTGTCCCTCGTCGAGATCGCCCGCGGCTGCGTAAGCGGCGCCGAGACGTCCGAGTGTGTGCGACACCGTGCCCAGCATCTCGACGCACTTCTGTGCCGCCGCAATCGCTTCTTTATGACGGCCGAGTCGGCTTAGCACGAAGCTCGACGCGTACATCATCATCATGTTGCGGGGTTCGTTCTCGAGTGTCGCGGCCGCGAACCGGTACGCTTCGTCGTAACGGCGCGCGTGATACGAACACCACACGACGGCGAACCGTGAAATCACTGCGAGCGGATCCAGATCGCGTCCGGTGTGCGCCTCGCGCAGCGCTTCGCTGAAGCGGCCTTCCATCGCGAGTTGCAGCGCATACCAGATGCGGGCGGGTGAATAGTTGGGATCGAGTTCGATCGCGCGCACCATGTGGTGCTCGGCACTCGCCCACGCGTAGTCGCGGCAGAGTATTGCCTGACCCAACGCGGTGTGACCTTCGGCCAGGTTCGGATCGATCTCGACTGCTCGCGCCGCCGCTTCGTACGCCGCCGCCGCACACTCGGCAAACGGCATTACACTAAAAACGCCGAGCCAGTTGTGATAATTCGCGACGCCCGCGTGCGCCAGCGCGTAGTCCGGGTCGAGCGCGATCGCCTGTTGATAACAAACTATCGCGCGCGCGAAACCTTCTTCCGTAAACGTGTTCCAGTAGTAACGTCCACGCAGGTATGCCTCGTGCGCTTGCGGATTGTCCGTGCCGCGCTTCGCGAGTCGCAGTCGCTGATCGACGGTGAGATGCGGAACAATTGCTTCGGCGACGTGCGACGAGATCACGTCTTCGAGACTCAGCACGTCCGTAAACTGTTCGTCGAACTGTCCCGCCCACGCTGTTGTTTCGTCGCGAACGTCGAGTAGCTGGACCGTGACGCGAATTCGCTCGCCCGCGCGGCGGATTCGGCCGTCAAGAACAAACGCGACTCCGAGTTCGCGTCCGGCGCGTAGCGGATCTGCGTCACCGCCGTAACGAAGCACGCTGCTCGTCGGTCGCACTGCAAAACTGCGAATCGCGCTGAGTCTCGTGATCAGCGCATCGGCGAGACCGGTGCCGAGATAGTCGGGGTTCGTTTCCGGCTGGTTCATGTCCAGCAACTTCATCGGCAGCACGGCAAGCGAGTTTTCCTCGAATGCGTCCGGCCTCAGCACCGCGGCGGCGTGCGGTGGATCGGGAAGATCGCTGACCGGACGGCCTTCGAGATATCGAGTGATGTCGTCGCGCAGATCGGCTGCGGTCTGGTACCGCCACTCGGGTTCCTTCCGCAACGCCTGCATCACGATGTTGTCGAGATCGCCGGCCAGAGCGCGTCGCAGCGACTCGAGCGTCGCACTGCGTGTCGCGAAGAGTTGTTTCAGCGTGGTTGCTTCGTCGCCTGCATAAAGACTCGGCAACAGATCGTCGGTGCGCGTGATGATAACGCTCGGGGGCGCGGGTGCTTCTTCGCAGATGACGCGCGCGATCTCGTGCGGCGCGCGATTCACCAAGCGATAGGGACGGTGACCGGTCAGCAGTTCGTAAAGCAGGACGCCGAGAGAGTAAACGTCAGTGGTCGGCGTCGTTGGTGCGCCCTGCACTTGTTCGGGCGAAGCGTATTCCGGCGTCATCAAACGCATTGCCGTCGCCGTCGGATCGTGCGTGATGTCACCGGCGATTTGCGGGTTGAGCAACTTCGCAATGCCGAAGTCGAGCAGTTTCGGTATGCCTGCGGACGTTACGAGCACGTTCGAAGGTTTGATGTCGCGGTGTACGACCTGTTTCTGGTGGGCATAGTGGACGGCGTCGCAAATTGAGCGAAACAGTTTGAGCCGCTCGGTGACGTTGAGCTGATTGTTGTCGCAATAACTGTAGAGCGGCTGACCTTCGATAAACTCCATCACGAAATAGGGGAGTCCGTCGTCGGTGGTGCCGCCGTCGAGCAGCGCGCCGATGTGCGGGTGATCGAGTGCGGCGAGGATCTGTCGTTCCTTGCGGAAGCGGCGCAGGATGAAATCGGTATCCATTCCGCGTTTGACGAGCTTGATAGCGGCGCGTTTGTTGAACTCATTGTCGACGCGGACCGCTTCGTAGACTGCGCCCATGCCGCCGCGGCCGATCTCGCGTTCGATGTGGTAGGCCCCGAGACGACGACCGAGCATCGGGTCTTTCTCATCTACAAATGATTCGAAGAGACTGCGGTCGGTTTCGCCGTAGAACGAGTGGTCGAGCAGGTCGCCCGCGCTGTCGTGTTGCGAGAGCAGCACCTCGACGTTGCGGCGCAGATCGGTGTCAGTTGCGCAGACCTGTGACACGTAGCGCGCTCGTTCTTCGGGAAGCAGATCGAGCGCGGCCTGGAAGATCTCTTCGACTTGTCGCCAGCGTTCGGGGGTCATGATTGAGTACTAATGTGAACGCTATTAATCGGTCTTTACTGACACACAGGTAACACGGATGTTTGAAAATAAAGTTCTCACATCCGGCTTGGAATAAACGAATTGTTGAACTGGACTAGCTGCGTGCATTAACTACTTTTTTGCATTTCCCCATGGAGCCAAGCCTTGGCAAAACGCCAGTGGCGTTTAATGGTTGTGGGAGTGACGCCCAAAACGTCTGCTGTCTCTTCAATCGAGAGTCCGCCGAAGTAGCGCAACTCAACCATGCGCGCTTTTTGTTCGTCGAAAGCTGCCAGGGCTTTGAGCGCGTCGTCGAGTGCGATGAGTTCGGCGCTGCGTTCGACGGCGCGATCGACGTTTTCGTCCAGGGAGAGTTTTTGAAAGTCCTGGCCCCGCTTCTCCGCGTTGTGCTTGCGCGCGTGGTCGACGAGCAAGCGACGCATGATCTGGGCGGCAACTCCGAAAAAATGGGCCCGGTTCTGCCAATTAACTCGCGTTTGATCTACGAGACGTAAATAGGCCTCGTGCACCAGAGCTGTAGGTTGCAAGGTGTGATCGGGCCGTTCACGCCTGAGATAATTCGCCGCGAGCTTTCGCAGTTCATCGTAGATTACAGGTAGCAAAAGATCAACCGCCCCTCGATCTCCGTTGGAGAGCTCGATTAGCAACCGGGTTACGTTGTCAGTGGGTTGTGCGCTCAATCGTCCAACTCCATCCGCTTCAGTCGTTTTACCGCGATGTCGGGCGCAAGTATAAAGCAGGAAAGTTTGAATGAACATGACCCTGATGGGCGTCTCATTGCGCGTTAAGGATGTGGAGGCGGTTTTCCGCCGATCATAAAGAGGTGAAATCATGCAAGCAGCCCAACTAACTATCGCCAATTCAACTGTTGCCCCACTTCACACTTCGTCGTTTTCCGGAAGGATCGGCAGTTTGATGACGCGCGTGTTTGGATGCAGGCATGCGGAAATGAGTCGCCCCTTCTCACGCGACGGGCGTGCGTACAGGACGTGCTTGAGCTGCGGCGCGCAGCGGCAGTTCAATCTGGGGAACTGGGAGATGACGGGCAGCTTCTACTACGGCAGACCACAAGCGCATGAGTGCCGAGTCTCCAGGAAATCTTTGGAGAGAGTTGTGAGGTGCTAAGGTGGGTTCGATACGATACTGTCGATGATGTGTTCGCAGAGAAGATATTCCAGTGTTGTCGGAAGCGAGCACAAAGCCGCTCCCGTCCAAAATGGTTTCAAGCGGACCTTCAGAAACATCCGATGTAACTGCGTCCGGTCTCCACGCATGACCAGCCAAAAATATTTGGCATTCGTCGGGCATGATTTGCCCATGGCCTCTTCTTATCGGGCGATACTTGGTCTATGTAGTATTCACAGTGGAACGATACCCAATACCACGGTGTGCAGTATTGCTCTGGCATCCCCGGTTCATAACCTGACGGGTTTCCACCTCCGCCTCCGCTTTCAGGTCCCGAAGTCATATTCCAACTTACCGTGCCAGCGGCACCCGACTGTCCGGTCGAACCCCCACCGCCGCCAGAACCTCCGGCTCCTTGACCACCATACGATCCTGCGCTCCCGCCTTGGGCGGTATTGCAGCCGAATACGCTACCTCCGTGTCCGCGTGCGCCGGGCGTCCCAGATGACCCGCCGGCACCGGCTGATCCGCCAATTCCGGCTTGACCTGCAGTTCCTCCCTGAGCATCAGTTGAGGACGTAATTTTTTTCGTCCGTTCGCAGTGAACAATAGCTGCGGTTCAATTGCGATACCTTCAGCCTTGAGAAGTTGGGCCACCTGGCGGATATGAACAGACAGGAGCTTGGCGTCTGGTAATTTTGCCTGTTGTGCCGGTGTTAACTTCTCACACAATCGTGGAACGCTATGCGAAGAGAGTGTCGGCAAAGCTGCCAGCACTGGCCACAAAGCGGGTCAGCCCCCATTCGCTTAGACATACGACCGCTACCCACCTTCTGCGTGCCGGAGTAGCTATCAACACCGTCCGGGCTTGGCTCGGCCCACGTTTCGATTGACACCACCAACATCTACGCGGAAACCGATCTGGAGATGAAAGCCAAGGCGTTGGCGACTTGTGAAGTAAAGGAAACCAAACGGTCCAAGCGATGGAGAGAGGACAAAGGACTAATGACGTTCCTGCGCGCACTCTGAGCTCGATGAGTTCAACACCTCAGCGCGGTTCATCGCTTGCATTCGCGGCTTTTGGGTAGTGCATCCTCAAGAGGTTG
>DASTOZ010000804.1:0-2481 GCA_035762365.1 Pyrinomonadaceae bacterium
CGTAAACACAGCGAGCGCCGTGAAGTTGTTCGGCGGTGGCTGCTGTTTGATCGAACAATTCGCCTGAGCCGAGAGGTGTGGCGTTGATTACGAGATCGTAGTTTGCGAACGATGATGCTGACGAAAGCGACTCGCACGAAACATCGAACTGTTGTCCAAGCACGCGCGCTTTCGTGTCGTCGCGTGCGAATAGGGTCACGGTCGAGTTGTGTTTCAACAAGGCCCACGTCGCTGCACGCGCTGCGCCTCCCGCGCCGATGACGGCCGCACGCACACCGTTCAAAGAGTCGAACACTTTCGACAGCGGTTCGATAAACCCCGCGGCATCAGTGTTGCAGCCGCGGAGCTTGTCGTCTTCGATAACGATCGTGTTGACTGCGCCGATCTCTTCCGCATCGGGCGCGATCCAGTCGAGATGTTCGAGCACGGCGGACTTGTGCGGCGCGGTGACGCTCAATCCGCGCAAGTTCCAATCAAGCTCGCGCGTCCGCGGATGGACCATGCGCTTGACGAACGTTGCAACGTCACGCACTTCGAGCGGCAAGTAAACGCCATTTATCCCGGCGTTGAGGAACGCGGCGTTGTGGATGTGTGGCGACACGGAGTGCATGACAGGCAGTCCGACGAGTCCGCAGATCATCGTGTCACGATCGACGTTGTCGATTCTATAAACGGAGCGAAGTTTTTGCGCGGTGATTTGTCCGGGTGCTGTTGCGCTTTCTTCTTCCAACGCGCCGTACGTCAGGAACGCTCCGCGTGACGGGCCGAGTACGCGCGTCGCTAATCCTGCGTTCCCCATCGCGATCGCGATCAGGTCGCGACCTTCGCCACGCGCGCGGTCGAGCAGTTGAAAGACGGGAACACAATCGACAATGTCGTTCGCCTGCACTGCGATCTTCACGACACGCGCCCGTGTCGCAGCGAGTCGTTCGTAAATCCGCGTCAGATCGTTCGGAACTCCCGCGAAGTCGTGATGCGAAATGATTATGTTTGACAAATCTGTTTCTACCGTGAGATCCCACTCGATGTCCCACCACTCAGTACGTAGTGCCGTCTTCCAAAACGCCTTCCGCGCCTGCTGGTCCAACTGGCGATGTCCACCCTGTTCGCTCGGCCGCAGGGTCAGAATCACCGGACGCGACACGCGATTCAACGCGCGCTCGAACCCTTCTAAACTGTCCAGGCAGTCCAGGCGCAGCTCCACGACGTCAGCCCACTCACTTGCGCGAACGGCTGCAGTCTCGAGTGCGTCTATCGTCTTTTCACAAACTGGGACACAGACCCGAGTCATCTGGGTTCTGACGTTTTCGAAGTAAGGTGGCGTGTGGTCCCTTCTGTCACGCTCGCCGGCGGCGACATCAGGTGCTCGGTCGAGCGCACGACAGGCGGAGGCAGCGTCGGAATCTGCGTCGGAAGTTGATAGCTTTGCCGTTCCCGAATACGAATGTATTGCGCGACGCCGGTGCCCATCAGCGAGAACGCCGGTATCAGCATCCAGAACCACCAGCCTGCGCCGATCGATCGCGACAGCGCGATGGAAATAATCAGAAACGCAATGCCGATGAAAATGTTTTTGAAAGCCGAATCAAGCGTCAGCTCGCGTCGACGGCGGCGGCCAGGAATTGCACACGCCGCGTCTTGCGTGATCCCCTGTTCTTCGTTAGCGCGCGCGAGCTGTCCCGACAAGGCTTGCGGGACGAGACTGATGTTGGCGCCGCATGAGCGACAAAAACTGGCGCCCTCGAGATTCTGTGATGCGCATTTAGGACAGAACATTTTTATCTCGCCTCAAGTTTGGTTGCGCTTGCCTGCGACGGCCGCACGCTGGCGGCGCGCTTCATAAAGCAGAACGCCTGCGGCCACCGAAACGTTCAATGAATCCAACTTGCCGCAGACCGGAATGCGAACCAGCGTGTCGCAATGTTCGCGGACCAATCGGTGCAGGCCGTGTCCCTCGCTGCCGAGAAAGATCGCGGCGGGCAGCGTCCAGTCCCAATCGGTGTAAGACTGACGCGCATTGCCCGCGGCGCCTACGACCCAGATGTTACGTGCTTTCAACTGCTCTATCAATCGAACGAGATTCGTAACGCGCGCGACGGGAACGTACTCCAAAGCTCCGGCCGCGACCTTCGCAACCACGCCCGTCAAACCGACCGCGCGTCGTTCGGCGATGAACACGCCGTGAACTCCGGCACATTCAGCGGTGCGCAGGATCGAACCCATGTTACGCGGGTCTTCGATTGCGTCCAACCCCAACACCAGCGGCGGATCTGATGTACCGATCTTCGCGTCGAGCGTGTCGAGCAACTCGTCGGCGTCGGCATATTTCGCGGCGGCAATGCGCGCCACGACACCCTGGTGACGCACGTCGCCAAGCGTTCGATCGATGTCCAATCGCGGCACACGATGGACCGGCACGCCTTTCTGCCGCGCGAGATCGATCAGTGACTTCAGACGATCCGGTCGCGCACTGTCGAGAAT
>DASTOZ010000805.1:0-3933 GCA_035762365.1 Pyrinomonadaceae bacterium
CTGCGTTGACGGCGAGCGAATCGAACGTTTCGTTCCACGGCAGCGGCGGAAAGACGCGGACGTTCGCAGTTCCGGTGACTCCGTCCACGGTCGCTTTGACCCAACCCGCCTGATTGATCGCATCGCCCGCTACGGTGAACTGGCCGTTGTTTACCGTGCCTTTCAGTTGGTCCAACGACCACGTCGCCGCGGGTTCTTCGCGAATGAAGTTTCCCTGCGCGTCAAAAAGCCGGGCGCGGAAGTTCACCTTGTCGCCGGGTTTCAGAATCAGCTCAGTCGGAACAACCTGCACGTGCGTGACGGGATTTGAACTGACGTTGCTGCCGGCTGCCGACTGCGATGAACCGGGAGCGTGGCCCGAGTTGCTGGTGTGCCCCTTTTTGCCAATCGCGTACAGCCCCGAGTCGCTGGCGACGTAAACGCGACCATTCGATATCGCCGCGGAAGCGATGATGGCCTCAGGACGCGCTTCGGTCCCGAGTTGGTCTTCGTCGAGAATCTGGCAGCCGGTTGCCGATGGTTTCAGAATGAAAAACTTTCCGTTCTCAGTGCCGACGTATAACTTGCCGTCGGCGAGCACCGGCGACGCCTTCTGAATCGTGCCGAGGTTTTGTAACCAGAGTTGCTTTCCGGTGTTTACGTCAAACGCGGCCATGTTGGCGCCATTGTCGATCTGGTAGAGACGATCGCCGTCGAGCACGGGCGAAGAGAAGCCGCCCTGCCAGCCTTTGATGGTCCATTTGACTTGCTCGGGTTTGAGGTCGCCCTTGGCGGTCGCATCGACGGCGACCATGCGGCCCATCTCGCTGGAATCGAGGTTCTCCTCGCTGTGCGTCAGAATGGCGGTAGTGCCACGCACGACCACGCCGGTGTTGAGTCCGCGTTTACTGATCTCGTATCGCCAGACCGGCTCGCCGGTTTGCGGCTTGATCGCATGCACGAACCCATCACTCGATCCTTGAATAAGCAGTCGTGTGCCGTTGACGTTGACGATGATCGGCGGTGCGTACGTGGTGTCGTAAGGTCGCTGGCCCGGAGCGCTTACCCACATCGTCTCACCCGTTTTCTTATCGAAGGCCATGAACCGGTGACCGCCGCGGCCGTGTGTTCCCCACATGAACGTCACACCGCTGATGATCACGAGATCGCCATCGACGATCGGCGACACCGTGCGTCCGCCGTGTGTGGTCAGTAAGCCAAAATCTTCGCCGAGCGATCTCTCCCACAGCACCTTGCCGTCGCGATTGAGTGCGATCAAGTTGCCGCCAACGCCGAAGACATAGACATTTCCGGTCGACGGATCGCCGACTGGAGACGCCCAGCCGACGCGGTGCGGAGGGACGTCGCTCAAGTAAACGTTGAAGCGATGTTCCCACATGACCTTGCCGGTATCGGCGTTGAAGCACATCACGCGTTCCTGCAACGTCTCGCCCTGGCCAGCGGTGTTCTGCAAGTAGACGCGATCGCCCATCACGATTGGCGCGGAGCGCCCGCCGTACGGAGCTTTCCAGGCGAGATTGTCACCGGTTGGGGACCATTTCACCGGCAGGTTCTTTTCGTTGGAGATGCCGTCGCGTGCTGGCCCACGCCATTCGGCCCAATCGCCCGCCGAAACGAGCGTGAATGCCAGACAAATGTTCAGAATAATGAAGATTAGCTTAGTCATTTTGGAGGCCCGTTTAGAATTAAATAACGATGTTCCGCTTTGCAACCCTGAAGATGTATATTACGTAAGCTCACGTTGCTGCGTTACATTTTTTCTGTGGATTCTAACAGGTTCCGACTGATCCGTTAATCCGCGATGGCTTGCGGATTACAGCAATCCAACAAGTCGAGGAAAAGACGATGCTCGCGCTACAAAAGTTCTTGCTCTTTTCGCTGCTTGCTCTGCTGTTCACCCAAAATACGAAGCAGGAACTAAACGACCAACTGTTTGAGGCCGTGCGCAAGGGTGACGCCGCGGCGGTCACGGCGTTGTTGGACAAAGGCGCCGACGTCAACGCGAAGTTTCGTTACGGCCAGACCGCGTTGTTCAAAGCCTGTGAGAGAGGACATGCGAACGTCGTCAAAGTGCTGCTCGATCGCGGGGCCGACACTACCGTCAAAGACACGTTCTACAACTCGACCGCCCGCTATTGGGCCATCAGCAACAACCACGCCGAGGTCGTGCGGCTCCTTTTCGAAAAGGATCCGACGGGAGTCGACGAGGTGCTGACGTTTGCGGTCAGCAATGGAAATGAGTCGCTGGTGAAAGCCGCGCTCGATAAAGGCGGCGCTAAACCGTCGACGCTGACTGCCGCGTTGGTGGCGGCAGGTACTGAGGCAAAGAACGCCGGCATCGTGGAGATGTTGAAGAAGGCGGGTGCGGCGCCTCCTTTCGACGTTGATGCGGCGACGTTGCAGTCGTACGCCGGCAAGTACAAGGCTGATCCCGGTCCTGAATTCTCGGTCGAAGTCAAAGACGGCAAGTTGTTCGTGAACGCAGGCCAGATGATTCAGATGATGGCGCTTGATAAGACAACCTTCCGCCCGCTCGAGTTTGAAGGAATCACGATCACGTTCAATGTCGAAGGCGGCAACGTCACTGGCCTGGCATTCAAGCAGGGACCAAACACCACGCAAATGAAACGCGTCGTCGAAGCGAAGCCGTAACATGGATCTCCCGAGGGAAAAATTGATGAAACGATTAACCGCAGTATCCATTGTCCTCTTAGCTTTCACATGCAGCACCGCGCTGGCCCAGAACTGGCCGCAGTTTCGTGGTCCAGGCGCGACCGGAGTCGCCGAAGGTTCGCCGCAGCCGGTCAAGTGGGACGCATCAACTCAACAGAACGTGCGTTGGAAGACAGCGATTCCCGGCCTGTCGCATTCGAGTCCCGTCGTGTGGGGTAACAAAGTATTCGTGATGACCGCCGTCAGCAGCGGGACCGACGAGAAAAGATATGGTCTGTATGGCGACACCGCGCCTGTCAAAGTGGATCCGAAACACACGTACAAGGTTTACGCGCTCGACAAGCAGAAGGGCACGATCCTGTGGGAGCGCGTCGCCTGGGAAGGTGTCCCGAAGATCAAACGACATCCGAAGTCGACGCATGCCGCTTCGACACCGGTAACTGACGGCAAATACCTGATCGCGTTGTTTGGTTCCGAAGGTCTTTATGCATACGACCTGAATGGCAAGCTGCTTTGGAAACAGGATATCGGCGTGCTTGACGCTGGCTGGTTCTACGACGTCGATTATCAATGGGAGTACGGCAGCTCTCCGATCATTTACAAGAACATGGTGATCGTTCAGGCCGACATTCAGAAGGATTCTTTCATCGCCGCTTACGACATCAAGAACGGTAAGCTCATTTGGAAGACGCCGCGCACGGGAGAGCTTCCTGGTTGGGGATCGCCAACGGTTTACGAAGGCAAGACGCGCGCGGAGCTCGTCACTGCGGGAGCAAAAGCAGTCCGCGGCTACGATCCAATGACTGGCAAAGAGCTGTGGACGCTCGGGCCCATGGCGGAAATCGCGACTCCGACGCCGTTTGCCGCGCTCGATCTGATCTTCGTCACCAGTGGTTACCGTCCGATTCAACCGATTTATGCCATCAAACCCGGCGCCAACGGCGACTTGACTCTGAAGGACAAACAGACCTCGAACGAGTTCATCGCCTGGAGCAAGGACCGCGGTGGTCCATACATGCCGACGCCGATCGTTTACGGCGATCTGCTGTACACCTGCTCCAACAACGGTGTGTTGACGGCCTACAACGCGAAGACTGGCGAGCGTGTTTACCAGGAACGAGTAGGCGGCACGGGTGGGGCGTTTACGTCTTCTCCGGTTGCGTCCGACGGAAAGATTTATCTGTCGAGCGAAGACGGAGACGTTTTCGTAGTGAAGGCCGGCCCGAAGTACGAGTTCCTGGCGAAGAACCCTGTCGGCGA